>CAZAGD010000153.1:0-52594 GCA_964484485.1 uncultured Syntrophaceae bacterium | reverse complement strand
ATCTGGCCCCTAACCCACGGTCTTAAGCGTGTGTAAAGATCAGCCAAGCATGGGGAGAGTCGATAAGAGTCGGAACGAATCGGTACGATTGTCGTTCCGACACTGTCATACTGACACCCGACCACGGGGGAAGGGTGAGGGGTTGTAAACGGCAGATGTCTTATATTTAATGCTCCCATTAATAATTTGGGCTGGCAGGAATTTTTCGTATATGATAGAGATTTATCTGAAGAGCAAAGGTGAATTATAATGCACTTGGCTACTCATTTAATGCTTGGCTGGACAGTTGCCAACATAAAACAAATAGAAAAAAGAGATCGTGGTTTAATTACCTTGGCAGGAGTTATTCCTGATGTGGATTCCCTTGGCTTATTGGCCGGCTTAATGAGCGGTAATAAAGATTGGGCATTCCAATGGCACATGGATTATCATCATGTGCTTACTCACAATCTCTTTTTCGCCATCTTGATATCTATTGCTTCTTTACTATTAGCAAAGCGACGTTATTTGACTTCCCTGCTGGTTTTCTTTAGTTTCCATCTTCATATCCTTGGCGACTTGGTTGGTTCAAGAGGCCCAGATGGTTACCAATGGCCAATTAGTTACTTTTACCCTTTTTTAGATTCCTACCAGCTTACTTGGAGTGGCCAATGGCAACTAAATGCTTGGCCCAATATATTACTAACTGCAGTCCTTTTATTCTGGACAATCTATTTAGCCTGGAGGCGAGGTTATTCGCCAGTAGAATTCGTTTCCACATCGGCCGATAGAAAATTCGTGGAAGCGCTGCGGAAAAGATTTGGGCAACCGGAATATGAAAAGCGCAAGGCGGAAGGCGCAAGAGCGGGAGGCGATTAAAATAAAAGAAAAAAATATCAGGAGGTAGAATATGTCTTTTTTGGTGAATTTATTTTCACCCCTAAAAATAAAAAACATGGAGTTGGCCAATCGGGCGGTCATGGCCCCCATGGGTACAAATTTGGGCAAGGAAGATGGCACCGTGAGTGAAGCAAATCTTGCTTATCTCCGCCGCCGCGCCCAAGGAGGCCCCGGACTAATTATTAGTGAAGTCACTTCGGTTCATCCCACGGGGTCGGCCATAAATAGCGAATTGGCTGCCTATGATGATCGATTTATTCCTGGGCTTAAAAAACTTGCGAGCATAGCTCATGCCTATGGGTGCAAGATAGCTTTGCAGCTTCACCATGCGGGCAGAGAAAGTCTTTTCTTATTAAAACAAGGCAAAGCTATCGCCCCTTCGCCAATCCGCAGTTTAGTTTTTGGTCTTACTCCCCGCGAAATGACCAGAGAAGAAATAAATGAAATTGTTGTTGCCTTTGGGGCGGCGGCCGGGAGAGCCAAGGAAGCTGGGTTCGATGCGGTGGAAATACATGGAGCCCATGGGTATTTATTAACGCAATTTCTTTCTCCTCTGGCCAATCAACGTCAGGATGAATACGGAGGGAGCTTAACTAACCGCAGCCGGTTTATAATTGAGATTATTGAAGAAGTGCGGCGGAGAGTAGGTGAAGATTTCCCTATTTCCTTGCGCCTATCCATAGAGGAATTTATCAAGGGCGGTTATACAGTTGAAGAAATGCAAATGATTCTCCCCGATTTTGTGCGGGCAGGAGTGGATATAATCCATGCTTCCATAGGGACCCATGGTAGCCCAGCAGGGATAACTAGCGCTCCGGCAGAATATGAGCCGGGATTTAATACTTGGCGGGCAAGGAAGGTAAAAGAGGTGGTAGATGTTCCCGTAATCGCCGTTGGCAGATTTACCGATCCCTTCTTAGCCGATGAAGTAATCGCCCGTCAAGAAGCTGACTTGGTGGCCTTTGGTAGGCAGTTTTTGGCTGATCCAGATTTTTTGAACAAAGCTCGGCAAGGAAAGGCGGAAGAGATCTGCAAATGTTTAGCTTGTAATCAAGGATGTATCGAGCGGTTAATCTTGGGGGAGGGAAACATCCGCTGCTCTATTAATCCAGAGACTGGCCAGGAGATTATTTATCCAACAGGGCCAACAAAAAACCCGCAAAAGGTTTGGGTAGTGGGCGGAGGACCAGCTGGGCTGACTGCGGCTTACGAAGCAGCCCGTCTTGGTCACCAAGTAACTCTTTGGGAGAAAGAAAACGAGTTGGGTGGGCAATTGCGTTTTGCCAGTAAGCCGCCTTTTAAAGAAATATATGCGGAATGGGGAAGATGGCTTGCTTTGCAAGTAGAGAAGAAAGGAGTAAACATTAAATTAAATGTAGCTGTTACGGAATCTTTGTTAGACCAAGAGAAACCGGATGCCGTGATCCTTGCCCTTGGAGGAGAGAAGATAATCCCTCATATTCCGGGGATTGAACGCCCCATCGTCTGTGATGCATGGCAAATACTGGCCGGTGAAGTGAAACCGGGGACTCAAATCGCGATTATTGGCGGAGGGTTAATCGGCATGGAAACGGCCGACTTTTTAACTCAGAAAGGAGCAAAAATAACTATAATCGAAGCTTTAAAAAGGTCACCTGTTCTTAAGATTACTTCTCATGGTTACATGTTGCACAAGAGACTTAAAGAAAGCCAAGTCGATCTTCTCTTTAACGCGGCCGTGAAGGAAATCGGGGAGGATTACATAATTGTCTCCATAGAAGGCCAGGAAAAAAAATTGGCCCCTTTAGATCAGGTAATCATAGCCGTAGGCTTGAAGCCAAGAGATGGTTTGCAGGAATTTTTAAAAGCACGCGGGTACCGATATTTTGTGGTGGGAGATGCGCTGCAGCCGCGGCGCATTATTGAAGCAACAGAAGAGGGGGCCAAAGCGGCCTGGAGTTTATGAAATATGGTAGCCACAGAGCTCGCCGAGCACGCAGAGAAAGAAGATGAATTTTAGGCCGATTGGGATAGTTATTAATGGGAGCATAAAATAAACGACATCTTAAGGCGTGGTTCGGCAAGCCCCAAGGGCTTGCCCTAAGAGAAATTAAAAAAATCTAAAAAGTAGGGCAAGGGCTTGTCCCTTGTCGCATTTGGTTTTATTTCTTAGGTGTAATTACGGCACAATTTCATTTGGAAAACTCGATAAAGCCAGACCACGGGGTAAGATAAGGGTGATAACTGTAAATATTTAATTGCTCCGAGTAATAAATCAGCCATCAAAGAGCAAATCGATCGCATCAACCATCCTCTTGTGCCCCTATGGGTCAAGAGATTGATGAAAAATTATTTTTAAGAGGAGGAGAGAATGATTATTGACCGATTGAAGAATGCCTCTTTATATTTTGGTTTGCACAAAAGACTGGAAGCAGCTTTTAACTACCTCCAGAATACGGACTTCTCCGCATTAGAACCAGGAAAGTATGAAGTAGAAGGGACAAATATTTATGCCCTTGTCCAGCAATATGAAAGCAAACCTAAAGAGAAAGGACGTTGGGAGGCCCACCGGCGCTATATGGATATTCAATATCTCTGGGAAGGAGAAGAATTATTTGGGTATGCCTTCCTTGATGATTTGAAAACGATTAATTACGATGAAAATAAAGACTTTGTCACCCTGGAAGGCCAAGGTGACTTCTTTACCCTTATCACAGGGAGTTTTGTTATTTTAGCCCCTCAAGATGCCCATATGCCGGGGTTAGCTATCTCAATTCCTAAACCTGTTAAAAAAGTGGTTGTAAAGGTGTTGATTTAAAATTCCTTTTCCCGTGACTTCCTTTCGTCCTGCTTACTTTAAGATAGGCAGAAAGGCGGTAAAAATAACTTTAAGTTTCTCGGCCTACTCAAGGCCCGGGGAAGAGGAGAAAATTTTAGCTTTTCTTTATAACCTCGGCTACCGCCTTCCCAAATTTAACACAAGCTTCGAGATCTGCCGGCTTAGGTTGCCATTTGGCTTTTACGCCGGGTACGGGGACGGGAATTTTGCACTGCTGAAAGTGTTCTTCAATTAATCTTACGGATTCACCACTCCAACCATAGGTGCCGAAAGCCGCACCTATCTTATTCTGAAACTTAAGCCCCTTAATGTCTTCCAAAATTGGCATAATAGTAGGTAAAAGCCCTTGGTTCAAAGTAGGCGAACCAACGATGATGGCTTTGGCTTTAAATATTTCAGTAATCACATCATTTCGGTCGGAAACGGCCATAAAGAATATCTTAAAAGGAATTTCTTCAGCAGCTAAACCTTGGCCGATAGCTTCCGCCATTTTCCGAGTTCCTTCCCACATAGTGTCATAAAGAATCACCGCTGATTTTTCCGGGATTTGCCGAGCCCATTCTTGATATTTTTTAACTATTTGTAAGGGATCCTTTCGCCAGATTACTCCATGACTGGGAGCAATCATCTCTACCGGCAGATTTAAAGCCAAGACTTCTTCAATCTTTTTAAGAACCAAATTGCTGAAAGGAGTGAGGATATTAGCATAATATTTAAGTGCTTCTTCATAAAGTTCTTCTTGATTTACCTGATCGTTGAAACGGAAGGCCGTAGCATAATGCTGGCCAAAAGCATCGTTGGGCATGAGGATATTCTTACCCGTAAGGTAGGTAAACATGCTGTCTGGCCAATGTAACATAGGGGCCTCGACAAAAATTAAGTCATTTTGCCCGATGTTTATCTTTTCACCGGTTTTAACCTTTTTAAATTTCCAAGGCTGATGATAATGTCCCTCCACGCTTTCTTCTCCGCGACTGGAGACTACAACGGTAGCTTCAGGAGCATAATGCATAACAGCCTTTAGTCCTCCAGAATGATCCGTTTCGGCATGATTGGCCACTACTATATCTATTTTTGCTGGATCAATAATTTCCTGAATATTTTCTATTAATTGATCTTGGAACGGCCCCCAGACTGTATCTACTAAGACAACTTTTTGATCAAGAATTAGATAAGCATTATAAGTCGAACCACGATGGGTGGAAAGTTCATAGCCATGAAAATGCCTTAGCCCCCAATCAACTACTCCTACCCAATAAACCCCTTTGGTAAGTTCGGTAACCATTTATTTTCCTCCTTCCCGGTAATTAACGAATCTAATTTCAGGTTAATCAACAAATGTATCTTTGTCAATGTCTCTATTGCTGACCGTCCATCACTTTTAAATTAGAAACTAAGAAAGGTTGTTAAATAAAATTTTGGGCTCAGACGCAAGTGAGCCGGATCATTAAAATGAGGCGCTGACTATTTCCTGTTTAAACTTCTTCCCCCTCGTTCCCGCCTGAGCATTATTTCAAAAAGAAAAGTAGGGCAAAAGCTTGTCTCCTGCCTTTATCCCTCTTTCCTAAATTATCTGTTTTTCCTTTAAGCGCTTTATTTCGGCAGGGGTTAAATTTAAGATTTCTCGCAAGATTATTTCGGTATGTTCTCCTAACACCGGAGGGGGGGTATAAGTTTCTGGCCCAGCCTGGGGTAATTTTACTGGATTACCAATTAATTTCATCTTTTCTCCAGAGCGATGGGGGGTTTCTATGACCATATTCCGCATCAGAACTTGAGGATCACGCAGAGCCATATCTACAGTATTGATAGGTCCGACGGGAAGGCGCCCCTCCAGGATCTGAAGCCATTCTTCTCCTGTCTGCTGCAGAAAACGTTCTTCCAGGATAGCATAGAGCGCGTCTTTGTTTTTTAGTCGGTCAGCCCGTGTCCGAAAGCGCGGGTCAGAGATGAGATCTTGGAGCCCCATTCCAGCGCATAATTCATAAAAAAATTTATCTGTATTCGCATCAACGACAATATCAAAAGTCTTCGTTTTGAAAGCGCGGATGGGCACTCCGGAGACATGCCCCGAACCAACCGGTTGAGCAATTTCACCCGCATAAAGGTAATAGAGGCCTCGGTAAATTAAAAGAGAGATTTGGCAGTCCAAAAGACTTATATCTACTTGCTGGCCGACCTCGGTTTTTTCTCTTTGATAAAGAGCCGCCATGACACCTTGAACAGCAAAGAGTCCTCCAGCCAAGTCGCCCATGGGCGCCCCCATACGCACCGGCATTCGACCCGGTTCGCCTGTATAACTCATAATTCCGCCCCGGGCTTGAATGATTAAGTCAAAAGCCGGCCGATCTTTGCCTGGGCCGGTTTGTCCGTATCCAGAGATAGAGCAAGAGATGATGCGGGGATTAATCTTTTTTAAACTCTCATAGTCAATCCTCAATTTTTGTAAAACACCTGGGCGAAAATTATCATAAACCACGTCTGACTTTTCTACCAAGCGGTAAAAAATCTGTAGGCCTTCGGCCGATTTTAAATCCAGAGTTAAGGATTTTTTATTACGGTTGATGCTAAGAAAATAAACACTTTCTCCATGGAAAAAATGAGGAGGCATCCCCCGAGCTAGGTCACCTCCCCCTGGTTTTTCGATTTTGATAACTTCAGCGCCCAGATCAGCCAGGATCATGCTGCCGTAAGGTCCGGCCAACATCTGCGAAAGATCCAGGATACGCACACCAGATAAAGGAGCGCTCATCTTCAATTTCCTTTCTTTGGGAAAAATTTTTTACGCTGGGAAAAACTTTTAGCGGATATAATTTTAAAATTTTCCCTTACTTCTCTCCCTTAACATAATCTTCCCATTCCATAAGAAGGAGATACTTTTTTTTATTATTACAAGCTTTACAAACAGGAACAACATTCCCTTTAGTAGTCTTGCCACCCCTGACCAAAGGAACAATATGGTCCATGGTTAATTCTGCTGGCGGAAACTTTTGTTGACAATAATAACATTTTCCTTCAGCCAGTTTCTGCTTCCACCAGCGGCTTTGGCGCAGGAGGCGAGCCTTTTGCCGCTCTTTTTTTAATTCCCTTTCATCCACCTGGATTATGAAATTTTCCTTCATGGTTATTTATTTTTCAAAATTTGCTGGCCGGTAAGGGTGGAAAAGAAAATAATCATAGATCGCCCTGCTGATGTGGGCAATTGCGCGCTCGCGATCAGAAATATCTTTAGGGGATAATTTTATGAAAATGGCCATAGCAATTGTCCCACCATTATTGGGCAATTTAATTAAACCAGCGTCATTGGTTATTCCTGCTATGGTGCCGGTTTTGTGAGCGACAACAGTCTCGGGAAGTAAAAATCCTTTTATCCGCGATCGGCCTGTCTGACACCTACTCATCATATCCAAAAGAAGATTTTTAGTCTCCTCTTTTAAAAATTCTCCGTGATAAATAGATTTCAAAAGCTGGACCATCGCTGCGGGAGTTGTGGTATCGCGCATATCATTTACAAACCTTTCAGCTGCTGCCTTTTGGATTTCAGGAGGAACTTGATCATGAAGTTTTTTTAAGAGGTCGAGATTCCATTCTCTCTCTGCGGGCAGGATAAAACCAGTAGCTTCGGCAATTAAATTTATAGTCGGTCGGCTAACATCCATATCCAAAATGCCCATATCTCTCAAATGGGCAGTTACAGTCTGGGGTCCTCCGGCCAGACGCAATAAAATATCAGTAGCCGTATTGTCGCTGACCACTAACATTAATTCTAATAGATTGCGCACCGAGAGCGTCACTCCGGGGCTGGACAAATAAGAAGATATTAGGCTACTTCCGGGGCGAAGATCATTGGCTTGAATAGTGATCATTTTGTCCAAGGAGAGCTTTCCCTGATCTACATGACTCAAAAGTTGAACAGCAATAGGGATTTTATAAACGCTGGCCATGGGAAAGCGTTCTTGGGCATTTAAACCTATCTTTCTCCCAGTTTCTATATGGAGAGCATATACGCCCACAATTCCGCCAGCTAAATGCGCTCCCCGCTGAATTTCTCGCTCCAGATTTTTAAAAGTCCGATCCTCAAGATAAGCCTTTCCTCTAATTTCGGAAGCAAGAAGGTGGGCTGGGCAAAAAAATAATAGGATAAAGATTGCTGACCAAATTATTTTAATTCTCATAAAAATTTTTTGAAAATGCGGTTAGGTTTTACAATTATCCTAAAGAATAATCCTAATAACTCAAGTAGTCAAGGAGCCCCTCTCCCTCCCGCCTGAAATAGGTACGAATTTCAAAAATGATCGAGGGTCGGATAATTTTACACTTGCGTGTTAATTGGAATCCAGTTAATATGCATAATTGTTTTGGTTAACCAATTCTTACGCTTTAAAAAATTTATTCCTCATGAGTAGACTGACCAATACATTAGCGTCTTTTCTTAAAGACCTTTTTAAAACTCAAAAACTGGCGGTTTTAGCCACGGAAGATCAAAATCAACCTTATGGAAACCTGGTGGCCTTTGCGGCCACTAATGATTTGAAGCATCTTGTTTTGGCGACGGTTCGAAATACCCGCAAATACGCTAACATAATTAATAACCCCAAGGTGGCCATGGTTGTGGACAATCGCTCTAATCAAGAATCAGATTTCCACGAGGCTGCCGCCGTAACTGCTTTAGGTATAGTCAAGGAAGCCGAAGGTTCGGAAAAGGGACGTTTACAAAAGCTCTACCTTTCTAAACATCCCTATTTGCATGAGTTTATTATCTCCCCCAACTGCGCCTTGTTAAAAATGGAAGTGGAAGTTTATTATATAGTCCGCCGCTTTCAAAATGTTGAAGAGATCCGCCTCAAAAAATAACATTTTCGTCTTTATACATGATTTCTTAATTGCAGTTCCAAAGGATGAGGGTTCAAATAGATCTGCTCCTTGAGATAAGGTTCATTATATTTATTGACAAAATGTTTAATGAGCGTTATAGGGACTATCAAAGGAATGTATTCTCGCCGGTAATTTTCGATAATTTCCAGCAGCTCTTGCTTTTCAGCGGATGAAAGTTGTTCTTTAAAAAATCCCAGCATATGCATTAATACGTTTGCATTTTTATTCGGTGTCGTTTTTATCCTGAGCGCCTCCATGAGTAAGACCTGGTATTGCTTGTAAGCCTCGGACAGAGAAATTCTTTTGGCCCTGGCTACGAGTTGGCCCATAGTTTGTTCATGTTTTGGGCTGTGAGCCAAAATAAGATACTTATGCTGGCTATGAAATTTCACGAGGCTTCCCAGGGTTGGTTTCTTTTCTAAAACTTCCCGCCAGCGCTTTAGAGTAAAGATTCTTTCAATAAAATTTTCCCTTAACTTGGGATCGTGAAGTCGCCCTTCATCTTCCACGGGAAGGAGAGGAAAATGTTCCATAAATATTTTAGCAAATATCCCTATCCCTTTCTTTACGGGCATATTTTTTTCATTATAAACTTTGACTCGCTCCATCCCACTGCTTGGTGAATCGCTTTTAAAAATAAAACCGCATAGATTTTCTTTCTCTAATTCCCAAACCCGCTTGTTTGCCCATCTTACCATTCGTTCCGTCATATCTTGTTTAGTCTGGGTAGTGATCAAGCGCGGAGACTCAGGATTCCCTTCCAAATGCATCGATTCTCTGGGAACCGGAAGGCCACATTCGACTTCGGGACAGACAGGCAAATATTCCACATATTGCCCTAAAGTGTCCCGAAGAAATCTATCTAACTTATGTCCGCCATCATAACGAACATTTTTACCAAGCAGACAGGCGCTTATCCCCAGTTTAATTTTCCCCATAAAAATTATTTCCTCTCCCTGTAGATCAATTAACTAAACTTTCAACCTCACCGAGGTTTTTCTGTTTGGCCCTGTCAACATCCAGGCTCCCCAGGATGACCGCAACAAAGCTGAAGATGCCTTATTTTAATCCAGTTATTCCTAAAAAGCAGCCATAACTTCTTGGGCCATGGAAGGGGAACTTTGAGGTTGGTAAAGAAGAATGCCGCTTTTTTCTTGATCATATTAGAGATTTTACCCATTTTTATATCTATTGTCCAAGATGATTTTAATTAGCAAAGATGGAAAAAGGGATACTAATTAAAGCTAAACTAATTGATTCTTTATGACATTTATGAAGACAAAATCTTCTGGATTCTCATTTTCGCGGGAATGACCATGGGGGATGATTCTGACTCGAAAATCGCTCAAATTAGATAAGAATATTTTTTCATAGCTATCGAGAAAATAATTTGACTTAAGGAGTAAATCAGATAAAAATAGGATAGTTTTTATTAAAAGGGCAGTTTTTCACCAAAAAAATTTTGACCAAAAGGAGAGTCAGGCATGCGCGAAAGAAATAACTTTTATTTTGCCAAGATAGCTTTAATAATTTTCTTGTTGACATTAGCGGATTGCGCCAGCACATCCAGAACGCTTAATCCCAATACACCTGGACCCCAATTAGTGGTTAGCCCGGAAAAGATTCGCTTGGGTGTAGTAACCCTTCGGGATACTAATATTGTTTTCCAAGGGGCAGGTTTCAAACCAGGCGACTCAGTATTTCTAACTCTTTCTGGACCAAAAGAGACAAAACTAATCGTAGCAGAAGCTCCGATTAAGGCCGATGGAACTTTTAAAACTTCTGTCCCCGCCCTCACCAAGATTATGGAAATTTTAAAAGCTGATGTAATTCTCGATGAAAATTTTCAGAATGTGGTGGTGATCAGTGGCCCCCCTGTTCCTGAAGGCGAATATATAGTCAAAGTAAATTCTATGTCGACGAACTTAAGTGCGGAAACTAAGCTAACAATTACTGGACCAAACATTATCGACAAATTTAAAGATTGGATTGGTAAAATAACGGGCAAGATCAGATACAAATAAATTCTTTCCCCTAAATTTGGTTAGGGGGAGGCGTTAAAAATAAAAAAATCATAAATAGTCCGGCTGATATGAGCCTCTTTATTTAGAGCATTTCCCTGGTAAATTAATTTTCAGAAATTGGTCATGCCCTCAGGTTGATATTACTCATAAAATCTATTTTAAAATCATTCATGAAGAAGAAATATTTATTTCTGGAAAAGGTATAAGCTGAATAAAGAATAGTGTCATCAGCAATGATACTCAAGCCGGGTGATAGTCATTAACGCAGAGAAGATTGAAGAAAAGGATATATCTCCCGGAATTGCTCATCAAAGGGAATAGCATGGCCAGCATTGGGGAAAATTACCAGCTTGCAGGGAATTCCTTGGGCTTTTAGTTTCTCGGCAAAAGAGGTAGCTTGTTGAACTGGAACCCTCTCGTCTTTAGCGCCATGAAGCAGAAGAATAGGAGCCCTTATTTTGTCCACGTGATATATGGCCGACCGTTCTCTAAAAGCTTGGCGAGACGTTCCAGCTTCCCGTTCGATATAGGTGTTAATTCCTGGTATAGAAGTCGGGTACCATTTAAAAAAATCATAAGCGCCACCTCCCAGAATAAGGGCAGCAAGTTTTTGGTCTTTTGCGGCTACCATACTCGCTACCATAGCACCTCTACTGTATCCATAGAGCACTACCTGATGGGGATTAACAAAAGGTTTATTTCTAAGAAACTCTATGGCTGTTAGAACCGCCTCTTGGGAAAAAGGGCCACAGTAATCTGGTGGGCCGTCAGAATAACCATACCCAGGTTGAGAGACAGCAGCCGCCACGTAACCTCGGCTGGCCATTATTCCCAAACGGCCTGTCTTCGCAAACGATTCACCACCGGATCTAATTTCCTGATGACCGTGAATAAAGAGGATTACCGGATGTCTTCCCTCCTCTGAAGGCTTGGTCCAGAAAAGTTCCACTTTTTTAAATTTGTCTTTGATATGGGGAAGAAGTTCTCTATTGATGGCCCAACCTTTTTGGTCAGTTATAGAACCCTTTTCTATACCCGCACATGCCGCAAAGAAGAAAAGAGCAATAGAAGTTATAAGGGCCGAGATTCTAAATTTGCGATTTGCTATTTCAGGAGGCAGACTATGCATTTTTATCTCTCCTTTTGGCTGCCAATTAAGTTTAACAAAGTTAACCAGCAAATATTCCTTATACCAAATGGTGACTAGCTATGAGTTTACCAAAATCTTCAAGGCAAAGATAGGATAAAATCAAGAATGGCTTTCCCTCTCCCCAATCATGGGGAGAGTCGATAAGAGTCGGAACGAATCGGTACGATTGTCGTTCCGACACTGTCATACTGACACCCGACCACGGGGGAAGGGTGTGGGAAAAAGTGTAAATATTTAATTGCTCCCATTAATAAAAGAAAAAGATATGGCTTAGAGAGACCCCTGAAAAAATCTTCTTAAAAATTTGTACGCCATCTCCTTATAGGTTTCTTAATGAGGTTATGGTGCCTACATTGATTTAGGAGATTTTTTCGTAGGGTAAGCCCTTGGGGCTTACCGCGTATTAATAAAAAACAATGCTTTACCCTTTATTCATTAGTGCGTACTTTCCGGGAGGCCTCTTTACTTCGCTCTCCCGTACCAGAGTGTAGTTTATTATCCCCTTTTTCAGAGCTCTCTTAGAAAAAACTTGACAAAAAATTTCTGATAAATTAGTATATTCAAAATAATCTGATTAATCAGAAATATTTGCTTATTAAAAATTAGGGCCCAGCCATGGATGTGGGAAGTAAGAAAATAAGTATCATCGCTAATCTTCCGGCAACGGTGTGGCTTTTATCCATAGCCATAATGGCCATGCGCACTGCGGAAGTTTTTTACGTTCCTATCCTCCCTCTTTATGTTCAGGCTTTGGATTTGGCCGCTCCTCTTTTATTGGTGGGCTTTATCACGGGAATTCACCGTCTCTCTCTGGCGGTTATTCAGCCCATTGCGGGAGGTTGGCTCGACCGCGCTGGGCGCAAGAAACCATTTCTCATAGGCACCATCATAGCCGCGTGCGCCTCTTTTCTGGGAGGGTTTGCTTTTGGGACTATAGATCTTTTCTTTTACCGCATTTTATCCGGAGCAGGATTCGGCATTCTTACTTTAGCGGCCTTAACTTTTATAACTGATCTTACTTCTGCGCGGAATCGGGCGACAGCCATGGGAATATTTTCTGCTTCTACTTTAGCTGGGGCAGCCATTGGTCCTCTACCCGGAGGATTGATTGCCGAAGCTTTTAACCCGCGCCTTTTAGGCTATCGGGCGACTTTCCTGAGCAGCGGCTTACTTATGATCCTGGTGGGTTTTTATGCCTATCTTTTGATAAAAGAAAGAGCCGATAAAAGATTAGAAACACTGCCGCCGGGTGGAGGAATTTCTTCTCTTTGGGAAATAATCAAGAACAAAGAGGTTACTTTAGCTGCTTTTAGCACTTTTTTATGGGGAATCAGCTACGGAGCTTTTCTGTTTATGACTATTCCTCTATGGGGTGACAAACTAAATTTATCCGCCTCGAAAATAGGTTGGATAATTAGTACTTTTGGCTGGGGACATGTGGCCGGGGCCTTTGTCTTTGGTCCCCTCTCAGACAGATCCGGAAGGAGAAAGCCCTTTGGCTTAATTTCTATTTTAGGCTCAGGAATTCTGGTGCTATTGTTTGCTCTTTACGACAGCCTTTGGTGGATGATTTTGATCAATGCTCTCTTTGGTTTTATTAGCGGTCCTTGTTGTAGTGTATTTCCCGCTTTAATGGCAGAGTTGTATCCGCGCGCCCCGGCTACAAGTATTGGCGTTCAGCGTTTTGGAGAACAATGTGGAATATTTTTGGGACCAGTAGTTGGTGGAATACTGCTACCCACCTTTGGTTATCAACAAGCTACCATAGTTTATGGAATAATCATGATTGGCGGAAGTATTATATTTCATTGGGGAGTGGCAGAGCCTAAGATCAAAAAAGCTTAATTTTTTGTTATAAAAGGGGATGAACAAATGCCTAAGAAAACCGAAAATTTAAAAACGGCAGACAAAACAGGTAGCTGCTGTAAGGTTGTATCTTTAATTAGTGTGGATGAACGGGGACAAATGGTTTTGCCTAAAGAGTTTAGGGAAAAGGCTAAAATTCAGCCTGGAGATAAATTAGCCTTGATAAGCTGGGAAAAAGAGGGAGAGGTTTGCTGTTTTACTCTGGTTAAAGCTTCCTTCTTGGCCGAAGGAATGAAAGAACTCCTTGGTTCTATGATGAAAAATATTTTTGCTTGATCTGAGGATTAAGATTAAAATGGAGGTAAAAATGAAAGAAGAAGAAATAAAAAAAGTTGTGCGGGAAAGTTATGGCCAGATTGCTAAGAAGGGTGGTTCCTGTTGCTCTGGGCCCACTTCTTGTGGCGCCGAACCAAATTTAATAACCGAAATCAGCAAAAGAATAGGCTACACAGAGAAAGATTTGCAAGCCGTTCCGGCAGGAGCAAATTTAGGCTTAGGGTGTGGCAATCCCGTGGCCTTGGCATCTTTGCAGGAGGGCGACGTAGTTTTAGATCTTGGGGCCGGGGCCGGGTTTGATTGTTTTTTGGCGGCCAACCGAGTCGGGGAAAAAGGCCGCGTTATCGGCGTTGATATGACTCCGGAGATGTTGGAGAAGGCTCGCGAGAATGCTCGACGTGGCGGCTATGAAAATACGGAGTTTCGCTTAGGCGAAATTGAAAATTTACCGGTGGCTGACAATTACGTGGATGTAATTATTTCTAATTGTGTTATTAATCTTTCTCCCGACAAGAGAAGGGTATTTAAGGAAGCTTTCCGCGTCTTGAAACCGGGAGGGCGGTTGATGGTGGCGGATATAGTTTTACTTAAAGAACTTCCTCCAGAGATAAAAAATTCCGTGGCGGCCTATGTTAGTTGCGTGGCTGGAGCTTCCACCAAGGAGGAGTACTTAGGTGCTATACAAGAAGCTGGGTTTCAAGAAATAAAAGTTCTGGAAGAGACATCTTTCCCCATGGCCTGGATGGAAGATGACCCTTTGATTAAGAAAGTTGCTGAGAAATTAAAACTCACGCCCAAAAAAACCAAAGAATTATCGCAAGGGATAGTGAGCGTAAAGGTTTGCGCCCATAAACCCAGAGATTAACTTTTTTGCTAAAGTCCTTAGAAAGAAAAAGGAGATTGGAAATGGCTATTGAATTTGCTTCTCCTGAGGATGAACCATGGATAAGACAACTTTTAATAGCTTGTGGGCTGCCCCAGGAAGATTTGTCCAAGGACCACTTTAAGCACTTTCTCATTTATAAAGAGAAGGGATTAATTCGGGGAGTAGTGGGCTTGGAAATTTTTGGAGAAGTTGCTCTCCTCAGGTCATTAGCAGTAAACGAACGATACCGGAATCGCGGGATTGCTTCCCAAATGGTAGCAAAAGTTGAAGAATATGCCCGCTCTCGGCATATCTCCAAACTTTATTTACTGACTACATCGGCTGAAGTATTTTTTGTTAAAAAAGGTTATCAAAGGATCGACAGGAAATTAGCTCCGGCGGAAATTAGAGCAACAAGGGAATTCCAAGAAATATGTCCGGATAGTTCTGTTTGCCTGAGTAAGGATCTGGGAGGTAGCCAATGATCACCAGGCGTAATTTCCTCTCCCTATTATCGCTTTCGGCTGCTGGATTGGTGGTGGGCTGCGCGGTAAGCCCAGTTACAGGCCGACCTCAGCTCATGCTCATCTCTGAGGAGGAGGAGATAGCTATTGATAAAAACTATAGCCCTTTGCAGATCTCCAATGACTATGGCCGAAGTCAAGATCAGGCTTTGAATGATTATGTCCACCAAGTTGGGCAGAGCATTGCCAAACTAACTCATCGGCCGCAAATGCCTTATTCTTTTCAGGTGGTAAATGCTACCTATGTAAATGCTTATGCTTTCCCTGGCGGAAGTGTGGCCTGCACGCGGGGTATTCTCGTGGCCTTGAACAATGAAGCTGAGTTAGCTGCCCTCTTGGGTCATGAACTGGGACATGTGAATGCCCGGCACACGGCCCAGCAAATTTCCAAAGGTATGTTAACGCAAGTAGTGGTGGGGGGTTTTTCAGTTTTGGCAGGCACGAAAGCAACCATGCTGGGCCAGTTGGCCGCTCAATTGGGGAGTATAGGAGCAGGAGTGCTGCTGGCGGCCTATAGTAGAGATAATGAGCGCGAGGCAGATGATCTAGCTATGGAGTACATGACCAAAGCTGGATATAGCCCTGGTGGTATGGTGGGGTTAATGAATATGCTGCGCAGTTTATCGAAAGAAAAACCCGGGACAATAGAGCTAATGTTTGCCACCCATCCCATGAGCGATGAGCGCTATCAAACAGCCTTAATGAATTCGCGCTCAAAATATGCGCAATTTGAAAAGTTACCCATGTATCGAGAGCGGTTCATGGATAATACGGCCAAGTTGCGCAGGATTAAAGGAGCGATTGAAGAGATGCAGAAAGGAGAGAAAGAAATGGCCAGCAAAAAATATAATGATGCGGAAAACCATTTTCGGCAGGCTCTGCACATCGTTCCCGATGATTATACCGCCTTAGTCATGATGGCCGTTTGTCAGCTAACCCAGAAAAAAACCAACGAAGGACTAAATTTCTTAGAAAAAGCCAAGCAAGTCTACCCGCAGGAGGCGCAAGCACACCAACTTAGTGGTTTAGTACGTTTACAAACTAAGAATTTTGAGTTAGCTTATCAAGATTTCAGTACTTGCCAAAAACTTTTGCCGGCTAACCCCCACTATACTTTTTTCAAAGGTTTTGCCCAAGAAGGAATGGGAAACAAACCAGCGGCGGCTAAAGAATACCATCTTTATTTGCAAGCTGTCCAAGAAGGTAAATATGCTCAACATGCTTACCGGCGGCTAGTGGAATGGGGTTACTATAAGCGCTAAATTCAGAGATATTGAATTTATTCGATACGGAAAAGAATGGGAACTTCAATTTTCAGCATCTCTGCTTCCATTTGCGGCGGGACCGGCAAAGGCGAGGCCCGTAACAAAGTAGCTTTTGCTTCTTCGTCTAAAACTCTATAACCGGAAGATTGGAGAATCTTGATCTCGCTGACTTCCCCTTTTTGATCCACCCAAAAAGAAAGGATTACTTTCCCCTGCCAATTGCGGCGTAAGGCTTCCCAGGGATATTTTTTGGCACCTTCGATTTTTTTTCTGGCCAGGCCTAAAAAGGTGGAGAGATCCCCTTGGCCATCTCCTTTTTTACCCGATATTTTAGAATAAACGTGGCCTGGAGATTGACCTATATTCGAAGAACCGCTACCTTTACCATCACCACCTTTAGGCGCAATCGGCGGGCCCATGATATTTCCTTTGCCCTCGCTCCCTCCTTCTAACCAAACGCTTCCCGTAGTAACGGTTGCTTTTGGGTTACTTCCGGTTCCGCCAGTAGGAAGAGCCGAAGAGGTGCCTATTTTTTCAGAAAAATTGCTTTCTTCCGGAACGGAATTGACAGCCATAGCTATATGAGCAGGGTTAGGGCGCGGGGGGACTTCTTCAGTTTTCGTAATTGTTTTATGATCAGGAAAGATAATCTTTTCATTTAGCCAGGAATCATCTTCTCTTATCTGGGAAGCATATTCTCTGGCCGATCCTATGTCTAAGTTATCCAAAATATACTTTTCTGTTTGAGGCACGGGATTATGAGCAGGCATTATTTTCTCTTCAAGTGGCTTCGCCTTATTTAACTTTGTTTTCTGCATCTTTTTGGCTTTTTCTATTACGGGAGCATAGGCAATTTTCGGGGCGGAATCTTCAGAAACCTTATTATTTTCTTCTATTATTTTTACTTCTATTATTTTGGGCAAAGAAAATTGATGGGAATATAAAGGTAAATGGAAAAGGTATAGAATAATAAGCACATGGAGAGAAAAAGAGATTAACAAAAATGCTCCTTGGTTACGCCACCAAGGAGGCAGGCTTTCCTTTTTAATCTCTTTTTCAAATCCCTGCAGCAATTTTCCCATTTGTGCTAAATATTAAAAATAAATAACACGAATGTCAAGATATATCTTTACTGACCGCCGACCAGTTTTTTCAAAGAACTTAATCACGCTTAGGCCAAAGGCAGGCCAGAGGCAGGCCAGAGCCAGGAACGTATTAATCTATCCCGGTTCAGATTGAAATTTTAAAATGATCAAAGGTCTATTATCTTTGCTAACTAACAATGGAAAATTACTTCTCGACTTTTATAGTAAAAAGTCTTTTATATTCCCCATACCCTTCTTTTTCCAAATCTTCTTTGGGGATGAAGCGCAGGGCCGCGGAATTGATGCAATATCTTAGACCCGTAGGTGGAGGGCCATCCTGGAAAACATGACCCAAATGAGAGTCACCATATTTGCTGCGGACTTCTATTCGAACCATAAAATGGCTATAGTCCTTTTTTTCCACAATATTATCAGGTTCCAATGGGCGAGTGAAACTCGGCCAGCCAGTACCGGAATCAAATTTATCAAGAGAGCTGAATAGAGGCTCTCCGGAAACTATATCCACATAAATGCCATCTCGCTTGTTATTCCAATATTCATTTTGAAAGGGAGGTTCTGTTCCATTTTTCTGGGTAACTTCATATTGGAGGGGGGTCAATTTTTGACGTAATGTGGCCTCATCTGGTTTTTGAAAATTCTTTTTATAAGCTGGCTTTTTAAGTACCTCTTCCTGTCCCCAAATCATTTGGCAAAATCTGTCTCTTCCTGAACCTTGGCGGTAGTATTGGTAACGAAAGGGCTCTTTTTTATAATAATCTTGATGGTACTCTTCAGCCTCGTAAAAATCCGTTAATTTTCTTATTTCCGTAACAATCGGCTGGGAAAACTTTCCTGATTTTATAAGCTCGTCCTTAGATTTTTCCGCCAATTTTCTTTGTTCCTCATTATGATAAAAAATGGCTGTTTTATACTGCGGACCACGATCCACGAACTGCCCACCTTCATCAGTAGGATCAATATTCTTCCAGAAAATTTTTAATAATTCCTCATAAGTTATTTTCTTGGGGTTGTAGTATATTTGGACAGCTTCTACATGGCCTGTTTTTCCCGCAGATACTTCTTCATAGGAGGGATTAGCTTTACGCCCACCAGTATACCCTGAAATTACTTTAATAACCCCAGGTAGCTTCTCAAAATCTGCCTCCAAACACCAAAAACAGCCGCCGGCGAAGGTGGCTATTTCAATTGACGTTGATTCTTTTTCCATGAATACTCTCCTTTCCTCAACTTTTTTACTCTGTTGACATCCATATGCCAATAAAAATATTAAAATAGAATATAAAAATAATTTTTGCATATTTTCCCCTTAATTTTAGGATGCCAACAAAGCGTTTTCGATTCAAAAAACAGGGTACAGATATAGGGTGGGTTACTGTGAAATTATATGCCGTTAATTTTTCTTCATTAAATAACGAACAGCTTTTTCTAAGCCATCTAAAGTAAGGGTAAACATGGGAAATATTGAACGAATGGTCTGAATGGTTTGCACATAGGGCCACTCTAATTCTGAGCGCGGATTTAGCCACACGGAATGGCGAAATGTCTTGGCTAAAAAGCGTAAGCGTTCAATGGAAGGAATAAAGCTGCGTTCATCAATATAAATAGAACCATCGCGAGCCATTAGTTCGTAGGGTGCCATACTCGCATCGCCAACAATGAGCAATCTGGTCTCTGGATCGAAACGGGAAAAATCTTCTACTCTCTGGGGCTTGCGTCTCCGGGGAGGGTCCTCCCATACATAGTCGTAAATGGAATTATGAAAATAATAAGTTTTCAGGTCTTTAAATTGAGCGCGAGCATAATCAAAAAGCACTTGCACTACTTCCACAAAAGGATCCATTGACCACCCCCCATTATCAATCATGAGAATCACTTTTAGTTTATCCTTTAGGGAGCGGTCGAAGATAATTTCTATTTCTCCCGCATTGCGCATTGTTTCATAAATGGTTTTTTCGACATTTACCTGGTCTTTTGGCCCTGCTGGAATTAAATTCCGCAATCTTTTCAGAGCTTCCCCGATCTGCGAGACCGTAAGGGGTCTTTCTTGGGAATAATCGCGGTAACGCCGATCCAAAGCTACTTTTATAGCACTTTGTCCTTGGGATCGACCACCAACGCGCATGCCGCCAGGATGAAAGCCAGAATGGCCAACAGGCGAAGTCCCACGGGTACCAATCCATTTGCTCCCCCCGTGGTGAGCTTCGGTTTGTTCGCGTAGTCTTTCTAAAAAATAGGCAATTAGCTCTTCAGGACTTAACTGGGCGAGATCCTCGCTGCTGACTCCTAAAGCACGCGCAACTCCTTCTGGATCACGCAACCATTCTTCCAAAAGAAGCTTTGCTGCCTCATCCAATTCTATTCCTTCGAGATCAGGAAATTCTGCTCCTTGAAAATAATGAGCAAAGACTTGGTCATATAAATCAAAGTAACGTTCACTTTTAATTAAAATAGCCCGGGCAGATGTATAAAAATCTTCCAAAGAATTGATTAACCCCAAACTTAGCGCTTTCTGCAAGCGTAAAAAAGAAGTTGGGCTAACGGGAATGCCCATTTCGCGCAATTTATAAAAAAAATTAACAAACAAATTCTCTTACCTCATTCACCATCTTGCTTTGGCCAGGTGTTGCGCAGCTACTACATAATCTGAACTTTTCTTGAAGAGAACGCCTAAGTAAGGTACTTCTCCTTTAACCAGTTTGGCTGGGCGAAAGTCAGGATCACAACGCAAGGCCCTTATCCAATTAATTAGTTCGCGGGTGGCTGGTTTTTTCTCGATGCCGGGAATTTCGCGGAGTTGATAAAAAGTTTCCATACAGCTTTTGGCCAGATCCCGGTCGAGTTGGGGAAAATGCACATTTATTATTTCGCGCATTATCTCCGGAGTTGGAAAAGCGATGTGGTGGAAATTACAACGACCTAAGAAGGGATCGGAGAGATCTTTCTTGGCGTTGCTGGTGATGATAACCACTGGGCGATGTTTCGCTTTAATGGTTTTATCAATCTCCACGATGTCAAAACTCATCTGATCTAAAACATCGAGCATATCATCCTGGAAATCTGTATCCGCCTTGTCAATTTCATCGATAAGTAAAACAACCCGGACATCGGAGACGAAGGCCTGTCCGATCTTCCCCATTCTTATATATTCTTCTATGTTGCTCACATCTCTCTTAGAGTCTCCAAAGCGACTATCGTTGAGGCGAGTTAACGTATCGTATTGATAAAGAGCATCTACCAGTTTCATACTTGATTTTACGTTCAATACTATGAGCGGCATATGCAACGCCTCAGCTATGGCATGGGCCAGCATTGTCTTCCCAGTTCCTGGCTCACCTTTTAAAAGCAGAGGCATTTCCAGTTCTATGGAAATATTCACGATTTTAGCTAATTCTGGATCCAGAACGTATTTTGATGCCCCAGTGAATTTAAATACCTTTCCTGTGGAATTCATTTTTTCTCCTTTTTCGCCAGTTCCTTAAAAATAATATTGAAGGCGAAAAAAGAATCTGTCAATAAAATTTTCTGTCTAATAGTAATCCATCGCTAAATGGTGCGTGTACTTGTAAGAATTATTAGTTTCTCCTATTTCGTAGGGCAAGCCTTTATGGCTTGCCAAATTCGGCAAGGGTCAAGCCCTTGCCCTACAACAATAATCCTTGGCCTTAGGCCTCATTTAAAAGATACAAAAATTCATCATGGAACAAGAGGAATTTTTCCCTTCTCCCATTCCTTCTGGTTTGCGTAAAGAGGCGTAAAAATGGGGATAATAAAAATGGATACATGCCTCGGAAGTTATTATCATCTAATTGATGTCCTAAAAAGTAAGAGTTTCCACTTTTCAATGATGCATACATCCAAACAATTTCGTTTCCTTGCTAACAAAATTGCGCAGTCATTTTTTAAGTTTCCATGTTAACTCTCTTTTATGGAGAAAAAATAAAAATAAGCAAAAGAGAAGAAAAATAAAAAATAAGAAAAATCCGACAAAAATGCCATCATCCGAATTTGCTTTTACTTTATAAATTTTTAATTTTCCTTCCTGGCACAGGCGTTGCAAATTTTAAATTGTGATTTTCGCCTGTTCTTTAAAATCTTCAAAACCCGTCAAGGGCAAACCACTCTAAAGGGTGGGACGCAAAGCTTCTGGCCTAAGTCCCCAAAAGGATATGGTCGCAGAGCTGCCGGGCAAATACAGCACCTCTAACCAGGTGGTATTTGCACGGAAAACTAAAAAGTTTTTGAGGTGCTGTTATGAAGAAGGTTAATTTCCATGGTAAATTTTCCTTCTTTCCTTCCTTTAAAAAAATTTTCCCCATTTTTCTCTTTTTTATTTTTGTTTTGTATTCCGTTGGTTTTGCTGCCCAGATTAGGATTGCTTGGGATCCTAATACGGAATCAGACTTAGCTGGTTATAAAGTTTATTATGGAACTTCTTCCAGAAATTATGGCCCACCCATCGATGTGGGCAATGTAACTACTTATACAATTGGAAATCTTACTGCCGGGCAAACTTATTACATTGCCGTTACTGCTTATGATACTTCTAATAATGAAAGTGATTATTCAAATGAGGTAAGTGGAACAGCTACTGAGGGGACGCAAAGTTATACCGTAACGACTAACCCTTCTGGTCTTCAGATAGTTGTTGATGGGACAGCTTATACAGCGCCATATACATTTACTTGGGCGGTTGGTTCATCGCATACCATTTCAGTTTCTTCTCCCCAATCAGGAGCTTCGGGAACTCGCTATGTATTTGCTTCCTGGAGTGATGGTGGCGCACAGAGCCATACGATAACTGCTCCATCGGCCAGCACAACCTATACGGCCAATTTTACAACTCAATACAGCTTGACCACTTCCGTCAGTCCTTCTGGAGGAGGGTCGGTTAGTCCTGCAGGGACGAATTGGTATAACAGTGGACAGAGCGTCCAGGTGACAGCCACGGCCAGTTCTGGATATGCTTTTTCGAGCTGGTCAGGGGATTTAACTGGTTCGACTACTCCAGCCACAATAACTATGAATGGGCCTAAGTCGGTAACGGCAAATTTTGTAGTCTTAGGTACTCTTTCAGTAACGCCCACTTCTGGTTTAAGTTCATCAGGAACTCAAGGAGGGCCATTTTCTCCTTCCAGTCAAACTTATACTCTTCAGAATACAGGTGGCACATCGATCAGTTGGACAGCATCTAAAAATGCCAATTGGATAACTCTTTCCCGAACCAGTGGTACATTGGCATCGGGGGCCAGTACGACGGTAACTGTTTCTATTAACAATAATGCTAATAGTCTAAGTGTTGGTACATATAGCGATACGGTTAGTTTTGTGAACAGTACTAATGGGCGGGGGAATACATCGCGCACAGTTTCATTAACTGTCAATAGTCAGACGCTAAGTTATACAGTTACTACCAATCCTGTCGGTCTGCAGATAGTTGTTGATGGTGTTACTTACACCGCACCCCAGACATTTACTTGGGTTGTTGGTTCATCGCATACCATTTCAGTCTCTTCTCCGCAGCCTGGTACGTCAGGGACTCGTTATGTTTATTCGTCTTGGAGTGATGACGGAGCGCAGAGCCATACGATTATTGCTCCTTCTACAAGCACAACTTATACGGCTAATTTTACAACTCAATACAGCTTGACCACTGCTGTCAGTCCCTCAGGAGGAGGGTCGGTTAGTCCTGCAGGGACGAATTGGTATAACAGTGGGCAGAGTGTCCAGGTGACGGCTACCCCCAGTTCAGGTTATTCTTTTTCTGGTTGGTCAGGGGATTTAACTGGTTCGACTAGCCCAGTCACAATAGCTATGAATGGGCCGAAGAGTATAACTGCTCAATTTACGGCGATTACGGAGAGCATTTCTACGCCTACGGTAAGTGGGCCAACGAGTGGTTATGTAGGTACGGCTTACAGTTATATAGCGAGTGGTGCTTCTTCAAATTTGGGCCATTCTTTGCAGTACCAGTTTGATTGGAAGGGTGATAGTTCAAATTTATCTTCATGGGGAGCGGCGAATCAGCAGAAAGTTTGGGAATATGCGGGGACTTATAATGTGCGCGTGCGGGCGCGTTGTTCTACGCATACCTCAGTGGTTTCTAATTGGTCTGCTCCACTTACGGTAATTATTCAAGGGGATTATGGAGTTAGTTGTGGGGATGAAGGCATACCTTGTATAGAACGAGTAGACGGAGGTAGCGATAGTAATAATTTGGTGAATGGAAAGCCAAAGGCAGATGTGGAGTTTGAATTTAGGGCAACTGTTTACGATGCCGGTGGTAGTCCGCAGTATGTGAAGTTGTTTACGGCGCAGAGGAGTAATCCTTCTTTAAATGATTTTTATGATTATGATATGAATTGCAGTGGGAATTTTGTAACTGGCGCTACGTGCACATATCGCACGATGCTTGGACCTGTTTCAGCGCATAAGTTCTTCATCCAGGTGAAGATGTCGAATGGGACGGTGGTTAATTATCCCAATTCGGGGTATATTACTGGGCCGGAGATTCAGTTGTTGAGCGGCAATAATTTGGTGGGTGTGCCACGGAATATTGCTAATGCTCACTTAGACGGGCAAGCGGCATTCAGTACCACAAGAGTTTATAGATGGAATCCTAATTTAAATCGTTACGAAAAAGTAACTTCTGCTAATCCTTTAAAAGAAGGAGAAGGCTATTCTCTTTACAGGAAAAGCAAGACTCTGCCTGATTTCAGCAATTTCCCAGATGTGCCGGATCTCGAATATATTTACCCATTACAGCCAGGTTTTAATTTGATTAGCAATCCTTATCCGGCCAATGTGCGCCTCGTAGATATCAAGATTAAAAAAGGTAATGCTACAGAAGTATCTTGGTCCGAAGCCGTAGCTCGAGGATGGATTGCCGATGTTCTTTATTACTTTAATGGAAAAGACTGGGGAAATACATACTCCTATTTTTCATCTGAAAATGGGGGGATGTTAGTTCCCTGGGTTTCTTACTGGGTAGATCTTGAAGCTAAGGATGACAATTATTACCTAATTATTCCTAAGCCATAAAAAAATCTCCCTTATTTTCAATTATTTTAGCCCTACTTAACCACCCCTAAGCATAAAGGGAGGCACAGGAGGGCTAATTCTCCTCTTTTCTAAAGCCAGGGCTCCCTCCTAACATCCCTTTAGGAAAGGGAGGGAGTAGCCCCTCTTTTATAAAAAATACTCTGCTTTTTTGAAAATTTTAGTAGACAAAAATTTTGAATAATATATAATCTCCTAAACAAAAAAACTCGAAAAAAAATCTAATAATTGTAAGTTGAATGAACGACGTATTTTAATAATGGAGGTCTTAGAAAACTTTTGTAATTATTTAGGATTTTTATAGCCAAAGGCGCATTTTTTAGCGCAAAGTCAGTAGTTTCTTAACCCTGCGTTTTAGAAACCTCCAAAAAACAATTGCAAAATTAATTTTAGCCATTTAGTAGCAGGCAAAAATTTCTTACCTTTTGAAGTATTTCTTCCAAAGAAAGCGGAGAAGAAATTCTTCTGAACTAAAACCTGTGATCCAAGATTAAATAATCAAATGAGTAAACAAAAAGCGATCGCCAAATTAAATTTCCAGTTATCATCTTTTTTTATAATTTATTGTTTGTTTTTATCAATTGCTTCGGCTGCGCAAATTAAAATTGCCTGGGATCCTAATCCTCCGGAGGATGCAGTAATAGGCTATAAAGCTTGTTATGGAACCTCTGCAACGAATATCAATGTTTGTGAAGAAGTTGGAAATTTCACCGAGTATATAATTGAAAACCTTATTCCCGGGCAAAAATATTTCATCGCCGTTAAAGCCTATAATAATTATGGAGAAAGCGGGTTTTCTAATATTGTGGAGACCCCATTCTATACTATTGACACCAATCCTTCTGGCCTACAGATAATCGCGGATAACGTTGTTTATAATTCCCCCCAAACTTTTTCATGGGATACCTGGAGAGTTGGTTCATCGCATACTATTTCTGTCTCTTCACCGCAGTCTGGGACGTCAGGGACTCGTTATGTTTATTCGTCCTGGAATGATGGCGGAGCACAAAGCCATACAATAACTGCTCCTTCGGTCAGCACAACTTTTACGGCTAATTTTACGACTCAATATAGCTTGACTACTTCGGTCAGCCCTTCAGGAGGAGGATCGGTTAGCCCTGCAGGGACTAACTGGTATAATAGCGGTCAGAGTGTGCAGGTGACGGCTACCCCCAGTTCTGGGTATGCTTTTTCTGGATGGTCAGGTGATATAACCGGTTCGACTAATCCAGCTACAATAACCATCAATGGTCCGAAGTCGATTAAGGCGAATTTTGTTGTTGCTGGTACGTTTTCTGTGTCACCTGCATCAGGTTTAACGTCAACAGGAAATCAGGGAGGGCCGTTTTCGCCTTCCAGTCAGACATATACTCTGCAGAATACCGGTGGGGCGGCAATCAACTGGACAGTCACGAAGACTGCAAGCTGGATAACCCTTTCAGCAACAAGCGGCACATTGGCAGCGGGAGCCAGCACAACTATAACTGTTTCGATCAACAGTAATGCCAATAACCTTAGCCCTGGTACATATACTGACATAATTGTTTTTACAAATAGTACTAACAGCATAGGAAATACCACTCGGTCAGTTTCGTTAACAGTGAATAATCAACCCCAGGGTTATACAGTTAGCACGAATCCGCCTGGTTTACAGATTACGGTTGATGGAGAAAATTATGTATCTCCGCAAACATTTAATTGGGCTATAGGTTCTATACATACTATTTCTGTTTCATCTCCGCAGTATGGAGAATCTGGAATTCGTTATGTTTTTTCCTCTTGGAACGATGGCGGGAGTCGCACTCATAATATTACCGCCACCACCTCCATGACTACTTATATTGCGAATTTCACAACCCAATTTAGCTTGACTACTTCTGTTAGCCCCTCCGGAGGGGGGACAGTTAGTCCTTCAGGGACGAATTGGTACAATAGTGGGCGAAATGTTACTATCACGGCGACAGCAAATTCTGGCTATGCTTTTACTGGCTGGTCGGGAGACCTTACTGGTTCTACCAATCCCACCACAGTGACCATGGATCGCCCGAAAAGTATAACTGCCCAATTTGCCACCACATCTGAAGTCATTTCTACCCCGGCTATACCCAGCGGACCACCAACTGGGAATATAGGGATTTCCTATACCTATATAGCGAGTGGTGCCTCTTCTAATCTTGGTCATTCTTTGCAGTATCAGTTTGATTGGAAAGGTGATAGTTCAGATTTGTCTTCGTGGGGGGCGGCAAATCAGCAGAAGGTTTGGGAGTATGCAGGTACTTATTATGTGCGGGTGCGGGCACGGTGTGCAACGCATACCTCAGTGGTTTCCAATTGGTCTGCTCCACTTCAAGTTACGATTCAAGGTGATTATCAGGTTAGTTGCGGTGATGGAAGAATACCTTGTGTAGAGAGGGTAGATGGTGGAGATGATAGTAATAATTTGGTAAATGGAAAGCCAAAGGGGGACGTGGAATTTGAATTTAAAATTAAAGTTTACGATGCTGGCGGTTCTCCTCAATATGTAAGAATATTAACTACGCAAAGGACAAATCCCATTCCTGAAGATTTTTATATTTACGATATGACCTGCAGCGGCCAATTTCCTGCAGGAGCGGAATGTAGATATAAAACCATTCTCGGGCCAGCAGCCATTCATAAATTCTATTTTGAAGTAATGATGTCTAACGGGACGGTAATCAGGTATCCCAGTTCCGGATATATTACCGGGCCTGAAATTCATCTTCTAAATGGAAATAACTTAGTTGGTGTACCTCGGAATATTGTTAATGCCCAGTTGAATGGTCAGGAAGCTTTTGGCAGTACCAAGGTTTACAGGTGGAATGGGGAATTAAATGCTTATACAGAAGTCAGCCATTCAGATCCCGTAAAATTGGGAGAAGGATACAGCTTATATAGACAGAACGATAACCTACTGGAATTGAGTGAATATGCAGATTACCAATACCTTGAATTTATTTATCTTCTGAAACCCGGATTCAATCTAATCAGCAACCCTTATAATGGAAACGTAAATCTCTCTGATATGAAAATTAAGAAAGGAAATAACTCCCCGATCTCATGGCAAGAGGCAGTTGCCAGAGGCTGGATAGTCGATGCCTTATACTATTTCAATGGCAAAGATTGGGGGAACACTTATTCATATAAGACATCCCAGAATGGTGCAGTTATGGTTCCATGGGTAGGGTACTGGCTAATTTTGAATGTAAATGATGACAATTATTATTTAATTGTGACGAGGCCATAAGGCAATAAGAATTTAGGAAATTTCAGCAGATTTACGATAGATATATTAAGAGCGTTCTAAAAAGAAGGAAAAAAGTGAAATGAAGAAAGATCTAAAATTACTTTTTCGCAGAGGGAATTTATTTGTTTTATTTTGGGCAATCTTTAGCACTGCCTTGAGTGGTTGCGGAGGAAGCGGAGGAGGTGGGGGAGACTCCGGAGGAGGTGGCGGAGGAACGACTCCTACGATTATTACTTGGGAGAAAAAATATGGAGAAAACTATGATGATGCAGCTTATTCAATTCAGCAGACTGCAGACGGAGGGTATATTGTTGCAGGGACAATAACAGCAGATTCTAATTATGAGATTTTAGTAATAAAAATTGATTATTTAGGGAATATTGTTTGGCAATATAAACAACAGGGGATTGCAAATTCAATAATAAATTCTGGAGATGGCGGCTTTGTTATTGCAGGACAAACTGGAATTCCTGTAGGAAAAATTGGGCTAATAAAACTTAATTCCAGTGGAGCTTTTCAATGGCAAAACACATATGGAAGCTTTGGTGACATCGCGAATGAAATTAAACCAACTTCAGATGGGGGTTACATAATCGTTGGAGAAAGTTCCGGAGATGTTTATGTTGGAAAAACCTATGAAAATGGGATTTTGGAATGGGGAAAAAATTATGGCCGAAGTGATAGAGATATAGGTTATTCTATACTACAGACTAATGATGGATTTATAATTGCTGGAGAGACTATATTGCGTGGAGAAGTAAACCCTAAAATATGGATATTCAAAATTGATTCCAACGGAAATAATATAATATGGCAACAAAATTTTGGAGAATCTGGATATAACTCGGCTTATTCCATACAACAATCTTTAGATGGCGGCTTTATTGCAGCGGGGAAAAAGTCTTCTGCTGCTGGTGATGCCGATATTTGGATAGCGAAGTTAAAAAGCAATGGGGATTTAGATTGGGAAAAAATTTATGAAAATAGCTATGACCAAATTGCTTACTCCATCCAACAAACTTCAGATGGCGGTTTTATTGTAGCCGGTGAAACTAAAACCTCGGCTGGCGATATTGATTTTTTGATTTTAAAATTGAATAACAATGGGGATTTGGTTTGGCAAAAAACTTACGGTGGTTTAGGAGATGATGTTGCTCGTTCTATTCAGCAGACTGCTGATGGTGGTTATATTGTAGCTGGTGTAACAACTACCGATGCTGGCGATACTGACTTTTGGGTATTGAAACTTGACGCTAATGGGAACTTAAACTAATTTCTCTTCAAAAATTCCAAAACCGCCTCAACCATTTCTTCGGGCTTTTCGATATGCAAATTGTGGCCCACATTATCTATAATTTTCCATTCCGACCCTTTGATGGATTGGTGAATTTGTTCGGCCAAGTGTAATGGGGTAAAAACATCTTCTCTTCCCGAGAGGATCAGGGTTGGTAAATTTGTTCTGGAAATTTCATCTTTTAAGTTAAAGTTAAGGCAAGCTTCTGTGGCGCGCGCAATAGCTACTGGGGAATTTATCTTTATTCTTTTTTCCTTTAAAGTGGCGATAGACTCTGGATTTTCTCGAATATATTTAGGAGTGAAAGCCAATTTTACTACTTCATCGAAGAAAGCCGGATATCCACCCGTATCCAGGCTTCGGCGTAACTTTAAAAAGGCTTCTTTTAAATGGTCATCAATATAACTGAAAGTCGAGACCAGGATAAGGGAACGGATCATTTCTTTGTACAACAAAGCAAATTGCTGGGCAATAGCTCCACCCATAGATAATCCTAAAATATGCGCTTCGGAAATTTGGAGTTTCTGACAGAAATTATAGAGGTCATCAGAAAACATACGGATAGAATAAGGTATATCTGGCTTTCCTGATTCGCCATGACCGCGGACGTCAACGGCGATAGTACGATAATATTTAGCCAATTCAGGCATGACGAAAACCCACCCAGATATATCGCTGTTAAGGCCATGAAGGATAATTAAAGGAATGCCCCTTCCTTGTTCCTGGTAATTAATTTCTATATCCCCGATATTAATTTTGGGCATTTTGGTTCCTCCTAATTAGGCAAAGTCTGTCGGCAAAATATTCTATGAAAAAGATGAAAAAGTCAATAATTTTTGTTTAGTTTCATATTTCCCATATCTTCACCGCATAATCTCCCCCCTTCGCCTCTTTAGAAAAGAGGGGTTCTTCGCTCAGAGACCACAGCGCGGCAAAGCCGCAGCCAAAAATTTATTTCTCGCGGAGCCCGCAGAGAACGCAGAGGAAAATTTATTTTTACCTAAACTGAGCGATTCTTTATGACATTCATGAAGACAAAAACATCTGGCTTCCCGTTTTCACGGGAATGACGTTCTCATTCGTTTGGTTATATTTGTTATTCCTGCGCAAGAATGAAGCAGGCTGAAGCAGGCAGGAATCCAGTATATTCGATGTAATGAATGATGAAAAATCGCCCAATTTAGGTTTTAATAATTTTATTCATTTCTTTCTCTGCGTGCTCTGCGAGCTTTATGAGAGTTATCCTTTATCTGTGTCCGATAATTTGCCCTGCCCCCTATAGGAAAGAATGGAGTTAATGTTTCTTTGCCTCCCTTTAAGACTAAGGGGAGGCGAGATGGGAAAGATTAAAATTGGGACCATTGTTTTTTGTTTAAAAAGGTGGCATTATAAAATTTAAGAATAAGATAATTCTTACCGATAGTTAAATTGATTTGAGGGAAATTTCCATTTTAAGATTTTTTAGCTTTTAACTATGGCGAACGATGGGCAAAAGTCTTCAGTTTCTGAAAAATTTTTCTTTTAATTTCAAAGGATCAACTATTTTTACCCGCCTGATTTTTGGCTATTTAATCATATTCATTTTAGTTATTGCCCTAACTATTTATGCTATTTTTCAATTGAACCAATTTGAAAATGTGACCCGAGAAATTCATTACATCGATCATCAAATGTTAGAAATTGAGAAAAAGCTTAGCGATTCAATGCTGGCTCAGATGGGGTTTGAAAGAAAATATTCGATTGTCAAAGATAAAGCGCTCCATGACCAATACCTTTTAGCCAGCGAGGATTTTAAAAAGAATTTGGACCAGGCTTTGTTTTTCTCATCTACTGCATCTCAAAAAAATATATTGCAGGCGATAAAGAAAGAATATGAGGGATACAATTCTGTAGTCACGAAAGAAATAGAGCTCATTAAAAGCAATAAGCCATATAATCAAAGATTGTTTAAAGAAGAAAAAGATAAAGCCATTGATCAGATATTAGAAGACTTAAAGAATCTGGCAGCTATTTCACGCCAAATCACTTCTGAAAAAATTAAAAAATTAAGTGAGATTGGAAGAGAAGCCAGAGAGCTTACTATTTTTATTGCCATAGCTGCTTTAGCAGGAGCACTCTTAATCTCATTTTTCATCACCCGCACCATTACTAAACCAATTTCCCGCTTAATCGATAAGACGCGAGAGATTGCTAAAGGGATTTTCAAAGAAGACTTGCAGATTTCTTCCCCGCCGGAGATAAAGGAACTGAGCCAAGCTATTAATTCTATGTGTGCCCAACTAAAAGCCTTGGATCAGATGAAATCTGATTTTTTCTCGATGATTTCCCACGAATTGCGCACCCCCTTAACTTCTATTAAAGTAGGTAGTGAACTTCTTTTACAAGAAAGTGGAAGACAAATTTCGGAGAGTCAAAAGGAGATTTTGGGTATTCTTTCACGAGAAAGTCAGCGGTTAATCGACTTGGTAAATTCAATTCTTGATCTGGCTAAGATGGAAGCTGGAGTTATGGTATTTCAGTTTAAACCAACCAATATTGGGCCTTTGATTCAGCAGGTAGTCGAGGAATTTAAGCCTTTAGCTTTGGGTACGGGCATAAATCTTCGGCTGGAAGATCTTACCAATTTGCCTCTGGTAAAGTTGGATGCGGAAAAGATTAAGCAGGTCGTTAGGAATTTTATAGGAAATGCTATTAAATTTACCCCCAAAGGAGGGCAGGTAACTATTTCCGCTTTTGAAAAAGGAGGAAGTTTGCAAGTTTGCGTAAAGGATACGGGGCCGGGAATCCCCAAGGAAAGTTTACCCAAAATATTTGAAAAATTTCAGCAGGCCTCTTTACAAAAAACGAGTTTGATGAAAGGGACGGGATTAGGATTAGCCATTGCTAAACAAATCATTTTAGCTCATGGAGGCAAAATATGGGCAGAAAGCGAGGCCGGACAAGGCAGCTCATTCTTCTTTGCCTTGCCGGCTTGAATTTTTTCTTTTTCCTGGGCTGTGCCTCATTATCTAAACTTATTTCACCACCTCCAGAAGCACCTGTCGAAAAAGTTCCTCCTAAGGAAGTTATGTCTCCTGCCGCTAAAAGTATCGAGAAAGCAAATCAGCTTTTAAAACAAGGAAGATTTGAAGCCTCTCTAAAAGAGAACGAAAAGGCTCTATCCTTAGCCGGAAAGAATTCTCCAGGAGATAGGGCCCTTTTTAATATGGGGCTCATTTATGCTCATGGGGAAAACCCGCAAAAGGATTACGAAAAATCGCTCTATTTTTTTAATATGATTTTAAAAGATTATCCCCGGAGCTCCTTAATAGAAGAAACGAAAATATATATAAAGCTCCTTAATGAAAATAAAGAACTAAATGAACAAATAAAGAGATTGGCAGAGACGCATAGGAGAACAGAGTATGCGAAGGCACCTCCGGACAAGCTTGGACAGGCCAACGAGCTTTTTAAAAAAGGTGATTACGAAGGATCTTTAAAAGAAAATCAAAGAGTTTTGTCTCTATCGGGCAAAACAATTCCGCGGGATAGAGCCCTTTTTAACATGGGTTTAATCTATGCTCATGGAGAAAATCCCAAAAAAGATTATGGAAAATCTCTTTTTTATTTTAATAAGGTTATAACAGATTATCCGGAAAGCCCTTTAACCCCAGAAGCTAAATTATGGGTTAAGATGCTCCAGGAAAATCAACAACTTCAGGAAATGATTAAAAAAGTTAAAGAAGTAGATATTGCCGTGGAAGAAAAGAAAAGGGAAAAAGGTAAATAGCCTACTTTTAATTACTGTATAATTGAAACTGATTCCCTTTTACTGAATTTTTACAGAATATTTTATATATGTTGAAAATTTTCCAACGATAATTAAAAAATGTGACCTTTTCGCCACATTGTGAAAAGCTGCCACATGGGCAAATTTTGACATGCGGCAGCTTTTCTTATTTTAACGGGGGATCTGAGCCTATTTAAAAAGTTAATTTAAGCTCGGCTCATCTTTCAAATTGAGAGCTCTCTTTTCTTCTTTGGTCTTCCCTGTTCCTTTTGCGCTCTTGGGTTTAGTTCCCAGGTACTTCTTCAATAAATGCATAACTTCTTCTTTTTCTTCAGGAATTTTAATGTCGGCGTCCTGGCTAAGCCGGTGCAAAAGGATTACTGGGTCTAAGATCTCTCCGCAAATAACACAGTGCCATCCAAAGAAGACACTGTTCACATCATAAAATTTTTCGAATATCATTTTTCCGCCGCATCGCTGACAGCGGGTAATATCTTTTTCTTTATTGGTAATAGCCATATTTGTTTCAGCTCCTTATAAATTATTTAATTTTTTGATGCAATTTTTTTGCCAACGGTTCGGGTATTTTTTATCCAATTATAAAATTAATTAATTTTTAAGATATTGCCACCCTTTAATCGGGTAATTTCCCTGGAAAACTTTAGCAAAGAGGTATTTGCGGACAATTATTGGAAACAATAGAGTTTTTTAAAAATTTCATTAATCCAATTTACAAGAAAATGACCCCCCATGTCACAAATTTGAACATTTTTTGAAAAATTTGGGCCAAATTTGGCTTCTTTAATATTGGACGAGCGAAGAAAATTTTTAAAAAATAAATAAATATCAATAAGTTATATAGTGAAATTAATTTCCCAAAAATGGAGGCATAAAAATTGCCTTAAATGGAGTGTCAATTATTTATAGGTTAAAAGGAGTAAATATTTTCATGGCCGAGCAAGGAACAATTTTAGTCGTGGATGATGAAATCGGTCCCCGAGAATCTTTAAGAATGATTTTAAAGCCTTTATTTCAAGTATATCAGGCCAGCAATGGTTGGGAAGCGTTAGATTTGATCAAGGAGAAGGAAATTGATCTGGTCACGCTTGATTTAAAAATGCCCGGCTTATCTGGTATTGAGGTATTAAAAGAGATCAAAAAAATTAAAAGCGATGTAGAAGTTGTGATAGTTACCGGCTATGGTACTTTGGCTAACGCTATTGAAGCTATCCGTTATGGAGCGGTTGATTTTATTACCAAGCCTTTCAATGTGGCCGAAATAATTTCAGTGGTGAGCAAATCCTTTGAGCGGCGTAGTTTGAATTTAAAGATTAAGAATTTGATTCAAAAAATTAAAAACCTCAGCATGCTGGGCGAAGAGCAAAATGATGCTTTGGCAAAACTGGGAGCGAGCGTCGGGCTAGGGACTGGAGTGGATGAAATACAAAGAGAGTTGAAGGAGTCCTTGCAAAATTTAGAGAATTGGAGATCGCAAAAAATAACAGTTAACTATTTAGATTTTTTGAAAGTTTTAATCTATATTCTGGAGAGCAAAGAACCCTATACGAGCGGCCATTCGGAAAGAGTATCTTTTTATGCTGACTTAATAGCTCAGGAAATGCATCTTTCTGCCGAAGAAAAAGAAAATTTGCAGATTGCCACTCTTTTGCATGACATCGGCAAGATCGGGGTGAGCAATCATGTCCTCGAAAAAGCCGACCTTAATGAAAATGAAAGTCTAAATTTGAAGCAGCACCCCCTGAAAGGTGTACAATTAATCGAACCCCTGGCCTTTCCGGCCATGGTCATTTCCGCCATCAGGCATCATCATGAGAGATGGGATGGAAAAGGTTATCCAGATGGCTTGGCAGGGGAAAATATTCCTCTCTTGGCCCGCATAATTTCATTAGCTGATTCGTATGATGCCATGACTACCGACCGTCCCTATCGAGAAGGCCTTTCGACAAAAAAAGTTTTTGAAGAATTAGAAAAAAATGCCGGTTCGCAATTTGATCCGCAAATTGTTTCTATATTCCTTAAAAATTGCAAGAGTCGCGGTCTGCCTTTGCCAGCCTTGAAAAATCAAGGGCCCTTAGGCGTCCATTAAAATTCCATAGGGAGATGAAATGGTTGAAAAATTGCTTCGTTGTATTCAATGTAACCAGGTTATTCCTTTGTATGGAGAGTTTATAGATGCGAATGCTAATGCTCATTTGCCTGGGGTAGTATGGGGGGATGATGATCTAAAATTAAAAGAAGAATTTTTCCTTATTCATAATGAACATCCCTTAGAAGAATTAACTGTGGATTTTGACACTTATATCAGCGACAAACCCACTTTTGAACTTATTAAAGTTAGTTATTTTGAGGCTACTAATGGGCAAGAAAGATTTCTGGTAAAGCGAAGCCGCGAGAGATTCGATCAATCGGCTCATTATGAAATTATTCCTGGAAAATTAAAAATATCCAACGTGGCTTGTGAAATTTTAGAAGAAGAACTCAGAGGACAAATAGGCAATTTAAACGGCTCAAGCCAGTTGACCGATGAGGAGGTTAACTATTTAATTAAAGCTCTGCAAGAAGAATTTAAAAATATCTCTCCTGAGGAACTCTTCCAAGAGATAGAGATTGTCGAGGAGGTGCAGACTCCTTTAACTCTATTAGCGACCTTTAAGGAAAAACACTGGCAGAATATAATCCAGCGCCTTCAAAATTACTTGCGCCAACAAGAATTTAGGCGTATTTTAGATTTTCTGGAAAAGAATAGATTACTAAAGGAAAATGCCCCATTATTTATTCAGATGGAAATGTCCTTTCTTCATTCTTGATAGCCTGCTTTCGTTCTGCCTTCTGCCCATTAAATACGAGGGAAAGAGGCGAAATTAAAACTGGCTAGAAATTTTTTATTTCCTCCCTACGCGGTTTCCTTCCTTCAAAAACGGCGGGAAAAGGTTAATGTTCTCCCGCCGGAAGCACAATTTAACGATTAATCAGAAAACTGATCAACGGTCAGCGCTCCCTTTCCTTGACATCCTTTGGTTTCTTCTCTATCATGAAAATAAAGTAAAAAATTAATCTTTTAGTTCCAGAATAAGGAAAAATGAGGCCAAAACTTTGAAGGATTCTCATCCACTGCCGCGCCGAAAAACTCGCCAGATATACGTGGGTAATGTACCGCTGGGGGGAGATGCTCCCATAGTTGTCCAGTCAATGACCAAAACTGATACGCGAGATATTTCGGCGACGGTGGAACAAATTAAGCAGTTGGAAAAAGAGGGGTGCGAAATAGTCCGCGTAGCCGTGCCCGATCAAGAGGCGGCGGAAAAATTAAGCGAAATAAAAAGACAGATAAACATACCTCTCGTAGCCGATATTCATTTTGACTATCGCCTGGCTTTAAAAGCCCTTGAACAAGGAGCAGATGGTCTGCGTCTTAACCCAGGTAACATTAGCCAAAAAGAACACGTAGCCCTGGTAGCCAAATTAGCCAAAGAAAAAAACGTGCCCATCCGCTTAGGGATTAACGCAGGTTCCTTAGAGAAAAAACTTCTACAAAAATATGGGGGGCCTTCTGCAGAAGCTCTGGTAGAAAGTGCAATTAATCATGTACATTTCCTTGAAGATCTCGGATTTCACCTGATTAAGATTTCTTTAAAAGCTTCTGATGTTTTGACCACTCTTAAAGCATATCAGGGTATCTCGGAATTAACTGATTACCCCCTGCATATTGGCCTAACTGAAGCCGGCCCCCTTTTCCCAGGATCGATCAAGTCTGCGGTGAGCTTAGGGATACTGCTTTATCAAGGGATAGGAGATACAATCCGGGTATCACTTACCGCGGAGCCTGTTTGGGAAGTGCGGGCGGCCTACTATATTTTAAAAGCCTTGGGTCTGCGCCAAAGAGGGATAGACCTCATCTCCTGTCCTTTGTGCGGCAGGAAGGAAGCTGATCTTTTTCCTATAGTGAAAGAAATAGAAGAGTATTTTTCTGGACGGCCGGATTTTTTGCGCATCGCCGTTATGGGCTGCCCCGTAAATGGCCCGGGCGAAGCCCGGGAAGCAGATGTAGGATTGGCTGTGGGGAGAGGGATGGCGCTTCTTTTTCGCCATGGAGAAGTAATTCGCCAAGTAAAAACGAGAGAGATGATTTCCACATTGATAGCGGAGGTGGATAAAATTCTTAAAGAAAGAAAGGATTAAATATGCGGCTATCGAAGATGTTGCTGCCCACTTATAAAGAAGACCCGGCAGAAGCCGAAGCTATTAGCCACAAATTGATGATTCGGGCCGGCATGGTTCGGCAGTTGGCTGCTGGACTCTACATTTTTTTGCCCTTAGGCCTGAGAGTATTAGATAAAGTAAATGCCATTATTAGGGAAGAGATGAACGCCATTGGTGGCCAGGAAATAAGTATGCCCGTCCTTCATCCAGCGGAAATATGGCAGCAGTCCGGTCGTTGGTATAATATTGGTGAGGAAATGTTTCGCCTCCAAGATCGGACTAAAAGAGATATGGTTTTAGGGATGACTCATGAAGAAGTGGTAGCCTGGCTCGCCGCGCGCGAAATCCGCTCCTATCGGGATTTACCGCAGATTTGGTACCAGATTCAGACCAAGCTCCGTGACGAAGCCCGCCCTAAAGGAGGGGTGTTAAGAACCAGAGAATTCTTGATGAAGGATTCTTACAGTTTGGACTTGGATGCCCAAGGGTTAGATCATAGTTACCAACTGCATTATGATGCTTACTGTCGTATTTTTAAAAGATGTGGGTTAAAATATTATGTAGTAGAAAGCGATCCGGGCATGATGGGCGGAGCAGGGGCCCACGAATTTATGGCACCCAGCGCCGCCGGTGAAGATGAAGTGGCGCTGTGTGAAAACTGCGGTTATGCTGCTAATGTAGAGTTAGCCAATTCCTTCCCTCAGCCGGGGCCAACCCCCAATTGGACCTTGGAAACAGTAGCTACTCCAGATTCGCGAACGATTGATGAAGTATGTCAATTTTTAGGGATAGATCCACGTTTAACAATTAAATCTCTAATGCTTATAGGGAGCAACGGTCCGGTGATTGCCTTGCTCCGGGGAGATCAAAAACTCCATGAAAAAAAATTCCGCCGCCTCATTGGCGAATTTCGTCCTGCCCATCGAGAGGAAGTCAAAGAATACGCGGGGGTGGAAGCAGGGTTTCTGGGACCATGTAATTTACCTTCCCGAAGGGAAATACCCTTGATTGCCGATATATCTCTGAAACAAGGAACATTCGTGGCCGGTGCCAATCGGGAAGGGTATCATATAAAAGGAATTACCCCAGGCGTTCACTTTACCCCACAATTTGCGGACATTCATCAACCTATGCCGGGGGATTCCTGTCCCCAATGTCAAGCTCCGTTAAATATAGAAAAAGTCATCGAGGTGGGCAATATCTTTAAATTAGGAACTAAGTATTCAGTGCCTTTAAAAGCTTATTACCTGGACCGGCAAGGGCAAGAAAAGCCTATAGTCATGGGTAGCTACGGCATCGGTCCAGCCCGGATTATAGCGGCCGCTATTGAACAAAGCCATGACCAAGATGGAATTATCTTTTCTCCAGCCTTGTCGCCCTTTGACGTTTATCTTTTGCCCATTAACTTAAAGCAAGAAAAAGTGCAAGAAGAGACGGAGAAGCTCTACCGAGCTTTAGGGCACGCAGGCCTCTCTGTGCTTCTAGATGATCGCGAAGATAGTCCAGGAGTTAAATTTAAGGATGCCGATCTAATTGGTCTTCCTTTAAGGATTACGCTGAGTCAAAAGACAGTAAAGGATGCTTTGGCCGAAATTAAAATTAGAAGAAATGGCCAGATGCATTTGATTAAATTAGAGCAGGTTAGTTCTTGGGTCAAAGAATGGCTTTCGGCGCATAAACATGCAGAATAAAAATCTTCGAGAATTATATTCCTGCTTAAAGATCATTAAATGATACGGCTCAATGATATCTTGGAAAAGATGAATCGTTACCTTCCCTGGGAGGACTTCAGCCTCGTTGAAAAAGCTTATGTTTTTTCAGCAAAAGTTCATCAAGGGCAAGTCCGTCTTTCTGGTGAGCCTTATTTAATCCATCCTTTAGAAGTAGCCGGTATTCTGGCCGACTTGAAAATGGACATTACCACGGTGGCTGCCGGCCTGCTCCACGATACGGTAGAGGACACCTTCACTACTATCGAAGAAATTCAGCAGAAATTTGGCCCGGATATAGCTCGCTTAGTCGATGGCCTAACCAAAATAAGTAAAATCTCTTTAGCCACCCGGGAAGAACAACAGGCGGAAAATTTCCGCAAAATGCTTTTGGCCATGGCTAAAGACATCCGCATTGTGTTAATTAAACTGGCAGATCGTCTACACAATATGCGCACGCTCCAATATCTTCCGGCCGAAAACCAGACAAAAGTAGCGCAGGAAACTTTGGATATCTATGCTCCTTTGGCCAACAGATTGGGCATGGAACGAATTAAAACAGAATTAGAGGATCTTTCTTTCAAATATTTATATCCCGAAGAATATCAAAAAATAGCCCAGGAGATTGCTTGGAAAAAAGAAGAAAGAGAGAAGTATATCCAAGAAGTAAATTCCATTATCTTAGAAAGACTTACCTCCTACGGATTGGCCGCGCGGGTGAGTGGTCGACCTAAGCATTTCTACAGCATTTTTCGCAAAATGAAAGCCCAGAACCTGGAGTTTGAGCAAGTATATGATTTGATTGCTTTTCGTATCATCTTAGAAACAGTCAAAGACTGTTACGAAGCCTTGGGGATAATTCACTCTATGTGGAAGCCCATTCCCGGGCGGTTTAAAGATTATATCGCCATGCCCAAAGCTAACGGTTATCAATCTCTCCATACCACGGTCATCGGGCCATATGGAGAGCGGGTAGAAATCCAGATTCGCACCGAAGAAATGAACCGGACAGCCGAAGAAGGCATTGCCGCCCATTGGCAGTACAAAGAAGGAAAGTCCTTCGATCCCAAAGATAGTAAACAATTTTCTTGGATTCGGCAACTCTTAGAATGGCAGCAGGATCTGCGTGATCCCAAGGAATTCTTAGAGACAGTTAAAATTGATTTGTTCCCTGACGAAGTTTACGTCTTTACCCCTAAAGGGGAAGTGAAACAATTTCCCATTGGTTCAACACCGGTTGATTTCGCTTATAGCATCCATACCGAAATAGGACATCAGTGTGTTGGGGCTAAGGTCAACGGCCGCATAGTTCCGTTACGTTATGAGCTTAAGAATGGGGACATTGTTGAGATCATTACGGCCCCAGGCCATCAACCAAGCAAAGACTGGTTGAAATTTGTCAAAACTTCCCGGGCGCGTACCAAAATAAAGCAATGGATAAAAGCGCAAGCTCGCGAACGTTCTATAGACCTGGGTCGGGAGATTTGCGAGCGAGAATTCAAAAAATATCATCTCGATTTTGGCCGCATAATGAAGTCCGAAGAGATAAAAAAGATCATAGAGGACTTTTCGCTCTTGACCGTGGAAGACCTTCTGGCGGAAATAGGTTATGGAAATATCTCGGCTAATCAGGTTTTAGGGAAAATTCTGCCGCCGGAAAAGCTGGAGAAGAAACCTAAAGAAGTATCTGGTTTGAAGCGTTTAACCCAAAAGATTCTCCGCGAACCTGCGGGCATCCAGATACGGGGTGTCCAAGATTTAATGGTTCGTTTTGCTAAATGTTGTAATCCCTTACCGGGTGATAAAATCACCGGTTACATAACCAGGGGAAGGGGAGTAAGCGTGCATACAGCCGATTGCCCCAATATCTTGGCCAGTGATCCGGAGCGGCTCATTTCTGTTTCTTGGAATTTACAAGAAAAAGCCGTGCATCCCGTAAGAATGCGGGTGATCTGCAATGACAAAAAGGGACTGTTAGCGGAAGTAAGTTCAGCCTTAGCTTCTTCCGAGGTAAATATTATTCGTGCCGATGTGACCACTACCGAAGATAAGAAAGCCATCTGCTATTTTGATGTGGAGGTCCAGGATTTAAATCATTTACAAAATGCCTTCCGCGCGCTCAATAAGTTAAAAAGCGTTTTAAAAGTGGAAAGATTGCGGAGTGCCCTTTCTGGAGATAAAGAAGAAAAGGGGGCAGAAGCTTAAAAGCCTTTTTTATGGCGCTTTCGTTACCAGCCCTGATCTAAGGCAGCGCGTGCATACTCTTATATGGCGAGTAGTCCCACCTTGAATAGCATGAACCCGGTGCAGGTTTGGGTACCATCTCCGTTTGGTTCGGTTATTGGCGTGGCTCACATTATGTCCTACCTGCGGTCCTTTACCGCAAATTTCGCACCTTCGAGCCATTAAAATCCTCCTGACAAATAATAAGCAGGGTTAACTCTGCTGAATCCTTTTTATCATGAAAAAGCAAAACTTGCAAGAGTTTTATCTTAAGATTGGCTCGCCTAACTCATTCTCCACGGCCATGCCGTTTTTGGCTAAAAGGGCAGCCGTGACGCCAATTCCTTTAACCAATCCTTGAGTCGTATAGATAAACTGGCTGCCGCAGGAAGGACTATGGTCTTTTAATATAGCCCTTTTAGCTTTAGCTAATTGGGCTATAGCTAAAGTCTCTTGGGCTCCTTTTTGAAAAGCTTGCGTGACTTCCTCTCCAGATTGATTGATGACCTTAGCCTTGCCGTGCCATACATCTGCGCCATCGCCGCCTTCAATCCTGGCCGGAAGCCGCGGGGTGGTTAGACCGCCTAATTGTTCTGGGCAAACGGGTATAAAATGACGTTGGCCGAGATCATCAAAGACTTCCGGGCAATAAGCGTGGCCACCGTCGTAACGACAGTTTATACCTAAAAGACAGGCGCTGACAATTACTGTTTCCCCAATCATAACTTGGTTTCCATGGCCAGCGGAGGATTTATTAAGAAAGTATCTTCGGCGCGCGGAACTCCGCGAGTCAGCACGCGCCGCCCTTTTAGCTCCAGCCGCCCTTCGGCAAAAAGCTGGATTGCTCGGGAATATATTTTGTGTTCTTGTTTTAAGATACGGGCGTTTAAAGTTTCGGCTGTGTCGTCATCATAGACTGGCACCACGGCCTGAATAATAATCGGCCCAGTATCCGTACCTTCATCTACAAAATGAACTGTGCAGCCAGCAAACTTTACTCCGTAGTCTATTTCTGCCTGCCAGACATGGGTGCCTGGGAAAGCCGGCAAGAGAGCGGGGTGAATATTCATGACGCGCATAGGAAAAGCGCGGAGCAGGACCGGAGTTACCACGCGCATAAACCCAGCGAGGATAACCAACTCCACCTCATATTCTTTTAATACTTCCACTAACTTTTGGTCAAAATCCTCCCGCGATTTATAATCTTTATGGCTAATAACCATAGCTGGAAGACCATGTTTTCTGGCCCGCTCTAAGGCAAAAACGCCAGGGACATTACTAATTACAATTTTAATTTGGGCATCCAGCCGGCCAGCTTCGATATTATCTATTATGGCTTGCAGATTAGAACCACTTCCGGAAACTAAAACGCCTAATTTAACCATGTTCTTCCTCACAAATATGTTATTCTTTCTTTAAGATTTTTGGCCCGGGCAATCTCGCCAATATGGAATGCTTTTTCTCTCCATTTTTTTAAAGCTTCCATGACGGGAGTTACTTCTCGGGGCGGGACAACCAAGATCATGCCCAGTCCGTTATTAAAAGTGCGTAACATTTCTTCCTCCGCTATGTTTCCCCCCTTTTTGATTAAATTAAAAATGGGAGGTACTGGCCATGTTCCCCGCCTGATGATAGCCTGCAAACCCCGCGGAATTATGCGTGGTAAATTGTCCGTTATTCCTCCGCCAGTTATGTGGGCTAGTCCATGAATTTGAAATCTGGCGCATAAGTCTAAAAGGGGTTTAACATAAATTTTGGTAGGGATGAGTAATTCTTCGCCCACGGGGCGTGAAAGGTCGGGTACTCGGCTATGGACTTTTAAACGCATAATTTCAAAAAGCACCTTTCTGGCCAAAGAGTAGCCATTGCTATGCAGACCGCTGGAAGCCAAGCCGATTAATTGGTCTCCAGCCCGAATAGCCGAACCATCAATAATCTTCTTTTTTTCCACCACCCCCACGGCAAAACCGGCTAAATCATATTCACCCTTTTGGTAAAAGGAGGGCATTTCTGCCGTTTCTCCCCCGATGAGGGCGCAACCAGCCTGTAAACATCCACGGGCAATTCCTTTGATAATTTGCGTAGAAACCTCCAGACTAAGTTGGCCGGTAGCCAGATAATCGAGTAGAAAAAGGGGTTCGGCTCCCTGGACCACTACATCGTTCACACACATGGCCACTAAATCGATGCCCACAGTATCATGTTTACCAGTCAGGAAAGCAATCTTCAGCTTAGTTCCCACGCCATCAGTGGATGAGACTAAAATCGGATTTTTGTATTTTTTGACCTTTAAAGCAAAGAGCCCGCCAAATCCGCCAATATCGGTGACTACTTCTGGACGGAAAGTTTGGCGCACCAAAGGCTTGATGATCTGAACAAATCTATTGCCCGCATCAATATCTACGCCGGCCCTTTTATATGTCAATTGAGTCTTCATTTTAATCTCCCATTTAGCGAGAAAGCACAGGATTTATGGCAAACATTCTAAAAGATTTGGGGAGGCAATGTCAAATGCTTAAAATTCTGACCGTTGACCATTTTTTTAAATTCCAGCTTAATTCAGGCGGGAGGGAGAGAGGCTCATTAAAATGAGGCACATATTCTTCCATAGGTACGGGCGGGGAGATATAAATTTATTTTAAAAGAAGGAAGCTATTATTTAAGTTTATCTGGTTTAGACAAGCATGTCCCCGCCGTTCTTTGCGGAGAGAAGGTGGGTAAGAGAGGTATGGTCATTTCCCAGCCGATTTTAATTTCGCCTCTCTCCCTCCCGCCTTTTTTCTGCTAGCGAGAAATATTAAAACTGTTAGACGGTCAGCTTAAAATTATAGGTCAAGGTCTTCACCAATTTCAGTCACGTGAATTTTCTGACTCCTTTCATAATGGATAACCATGCTCTTGTTTTTTTCAAACCATTCGTTTAGTATATATTTGACTATTGATCATTTCGCCATTCTTAATAGAGTTTTCAATAACGCCTGAAAAGGGGGCCGCAGAAAATGGATGAAAAAATAGGAGCGGAAAAGAAAAAATGGGAGGCACGGTGTCTGCAGAAAAAGCCTGCGCCAATGCAGAGTACATCAGGAATGGAGATTGATATTCTTTATACGCCGGCGGAGATTCCCGAATTCGATTATTTGCGCGATTTGGGATTTGCGGGGGAATATCCTTATACCCGCGGTATTCAGCCTACCATGTATCGCGGGCGAGTTTGGTCGATGCGCCAATATTCTGGTTTTGCCACAGCTGAAGAGTCAAATCGGCGTTTTAAATATCTTCTGGAGCAGGGCCAAACAGGGCTTTCCATAGCTTTTGATCTACCCACCCAAATCGGTTACGACTCTGACCATCCTTTGTCCCAGGGAGAAGTGGGCAAGGTAGGAGTAGCTATTGACTCTTTGGCTGATATGGAAGTTCTTTTAGACGGCATTCCTTTAGATAAAGTAAGCACGTCCATGACCATAAATGCCACCGCCGCCATTCTTTTGGCCATGTATATTGCGGTAGCCGAAAAGCAAGGAATCAAACCGGCCGCATTGCGGGGGACTATTCAAAATGACGTGCTCAAAGAATATGTGGCCAGAGGGACTTATATTTTCCCTCCACAGCCTTCCATGCGCTTGATAACCAATATCTTCGAATACTGTTCTCGGGAAGTTCCCCAGTGGAACTCTATAAGCGTAGGCGCCTATCATCTGAGAGAAGCGGGGGCCACGGCAGTGCAGGAAGTAGCTTTTGCCTTTGCCATAGCTATAGCTTATTTAGAAGCAGGAGTGAAAGCCGGTCTGGATATTGATGACTTTGCACCCCGTGTTTCCTGGATCTTTAACACGCACATAAATTTCTTAGAGGAAGTAGCCAAGTTCAGAGCTGCTCGCCGCTTATGGGCTAAAATCATGAAAGAAAGGTTTAAAGCCAAAGACCCGCGCTCTTGGATGTTACGGTTCCACACCCAAACCGGGGGGTGTACCCTGACGGCCCAGCAGCCGTTAAATAATTTGATTCGCACTACTTTCCAAGCCATGGCTGCCGTTTTGGGAGGGTGTCAGTCTTTGGCCGTATGTTCCTATGATGAAGCTCTGGCCCTGCCTACCGAAGAGTCGGTGCGTCTTTCTTTGCGGACGCAGCAGATCCTCGCTTATGAATCAGGAATTGCCGACACTGTTGATCCTTTAGGAGGTTCATATTATATAGAAGCCCTGACCAATGAGATTGAAAAACGGGCCAGTGAGTACATTGAAAAGATTGACCAGCTCGGCGGGGCAGTAACGGCTATCGAAAAAGGATACATCCAGCAGGAAATTCAAGAAAGCTCTTACCGCTACCAAAAAGAAATCGAGTCTGGAAAAAGAATTCTGGTGGGGGTAAATAAATTTCAAATTCCTGAGCCGCCTATAAAAGGATTGTTGAAAGTTGATCCCCGAGTTCGGGAATTACAGATAAAACGCTTAGCCGAGCTGCGCGCTTCGCGAGATAATGACCGGGTCAAGAGAACTTTGGACCAATTAGAGCAAGTAGCTCGCGGAGATGGGAATTTAATGCCGCCCATATTGGATTGTGTACGGGCCTATTGTACTTTAGGAGAGATGTGCGAAGTTTTGCGGAAAGTATTTGGGGAGTATGAACCAATAACTACTATATAAGTATAGGACGCAGATGCACGCAGAAAAAAGCTGATAAAAAGGACGATAATTTTGGCCGTGGAGACAAGGTCTCTAAAGAGAAGCCATGAAATTAAAAAGAGCTGGCAAAGAATTCATTAAAAAATTTTTATTGCAGAAGGGGGATGAATATGGCCGAACGAAAGATAAGAGTGCTGGTAGCCAAACCAGGACTTGATGGTCACGACCGGGGAGCTAAGGTTATTGCCCGCGCTCTCCGGGATGCGGGCATGGAAGTAATTTACACTGGGTTAAGGCAAACGCCAGAAAAGATTGTTTCCGCAGTTATCCAGGAAGATGTGGATGCTCTGCTGATGAGCATTTTATCCGGGGCCCACGATTATTTGTTTCCCCGAGTGATGGAATTACTAAGGGAACATGGCGTTAAAGATATCTTAGTTTTAGGGGGAGGAGTTATTCCTGAAGAAGACATTCCGGCCTTAAAAGCGCTGGGCATTGCCGAAATATTTGGGCCGGGTACTTCCACAGAGACTATTGTTGAATATGTCAAAGAACATGTAAAGATTTAGCACTCAGGACACAAATAAGCGGAAAAAAAGGGAATATTGGAATATTGGAATATTGGAATAATGGAATAATGGGATATTGGATCAAGGGAATTTAATATGCGACCATTAGAGGGTATAAAAGTATTAGATCTTACGCGCCTCCTTCCCGGTCCCTACGGCACTATGCTCTTAGGCGATTTAGGAGCGGAAGTAATCAAAATCGAAGAACCGGAGCAGGGCGATTACGCGCGCTGGAACCCTCCGCAAATAAACGGCGTGGGGTCGAGACATTTGCTTCTTAACCGCAACAAAAAAAGCATCACTCTGAATTTAAAGAAACCTGCGGGAAAAGAAATTTTTTTGAAATTAGTGCAAGATAATGCCGATGTGCTGATCGAGCAATTTCGCCCGGGAGTAATGGACAGGCTCGGCTTGGGCTATAAAGATTTAGAAAAAATTAACCCGCGTTTAATTTATTGCTCCCTCACTGGTTTCGGGCAAAATGGTCCTTACCAGAATGTTGCCGGCCATGATATCAATTACATCGGTATTGGAGGAATATTAGGAATTACGGGAGAAAAGGATGGTCCACCAGTTATCCCGGGAATCCAAATTGCGGATTTAGTAGGCGGAGGTTTATACGCAGTTATCGGTATTCTTACAGCTTTAGTAGCCAGGGGGAAAACAGGCCAAGGGCAATATATTGATATTTCCATGCTTGACGGAGTTGTCTCCTTGATTCCTGACGCCGCGGCGCTTTACTTTGCTGAGGGGCAACCACCTGGTCGGGGCGAGCGCCGGCTTACGGGTGGATTGCCGCAATATCAAGTTTATCGTACTAAAGATGGAAAATACTTAGCGGTGGGAGCGCTGGAAGAGAAGTTCTGGGCTAACCTTTGTCACGGGATAGGCAAGCCCGAATGGGCAGATAAAATTCCGCGCGAAAATGATCCGCGCTGCGTCGAAATAAAAAAAGAGATGGCAGAAATTTTTCTTACCAAGACGAGACAAGAATGGATAGAACTTCTGATGTTCCGAGATACTTGCGTTACCCCTGTGCTCACTTTGGAAGAAACATTTCAGGATCCCCAAGTACTTCATCGAAATATGCTCGTGGAAATCAATCACCCCCGCGCCGGAAAAATTAAACAGATTGGCCCACCCATTAAGTTCTCGGCTACGCCCGGGGAAGTTTCTACTCCCGCGCCAGAGATAGGAGAACATACGGAAGAAATCTTGAAGAAATTGGGTTATACAGAGGAGAAGGTAAAAGAGCTAAGGAAGGAAGGGGTAATTAGGTAAATTCCTTTAAATTAAGGGAATAGGGAAGAGCAAAAGGAATAGAACAGAAAGGAGAAGATATGCCAGTTTCGGCGTTTGTTTTGATTCGGACAGAAGCAGATAAAACCAAGGGGGCTTTTGAGGTACTCACCAAACTTAAGGGGGTAAAAATGGCCCATACAGTAACCGGTCCCTTTGATATTATCTTGCTTATTGAAGCCAAGAACCTGCATGAATTAGGTGAAGTAATTTTGAGTAAGATAAGAGGTGTCGAAGGCGTCTCCCGTACCATGACTTGTGTTACGGTAGAATCAAGCTGAAAAAGGGTTAAAAGACATGGAAACCGGATTTCGTTTTGTGGTGGAAAAAGTATTCACCATTCCGGGAAGAGGAGTGGTTGTCAGTGGCCGCGTAGAGAGTGGCGCGATCTCCGTGGGAGAAGAGCTGGGCTTCTTGGGAACAGAGGGGCAGTGGGTGAAAGCCATGGTGGTGGCTATCGAAGTTTCCCGCCGATTAGTCGAGCAAGCCGAAGCCGGTCAGCAGGCCAGTTTTTTGCTTCAGGGCGTGAAAAAAGAACAGATTACTTTGGGGACGATTTTAGTGGAAGTACCTGCAGTTCCATCAGCGCCCCCTACTCCTCAGCCCCCAGTACCCGAGAGTACCCAAACCACGTACCTACCCAGTGTTTCTTACCCAGGAAGTAATAAGGCTATTCAACCATCTTCTGGCGTAGGCCGGACGCTTCTTTTTCTTTTAATCGGCATTATAATAATTTTGCTCTTGCTAATCGCCCAGGGGAAATTGGACCCTAAAAAATGGGACCCGCGCAAAATGAAGTTTGAGCAGAAGCAATTAACGATGCCGCAGCCTGTCCCGGAAACCGTTTCCTAAATTAAAAATTATTTTAGAGAGGTCTCCTATGGAAGTAGTGAGATTAGGAAAGACTAATATTTTCGTCAAAAAATTAGGTTGGGGAGGGATTCCTATTCAGCGGGCAACGGAGGAGGAGGCGATAAAGGTAATTAAGGAAGTGGTGGACATGGGCGTAGATTTAATAGATACAGCTCGGGCTTATACGAACAGTGAAGAACGTATCGGCCGAGCTCTCCAAGAAGTGAAGAAGACTGTAGTTTTATCTTCTAAATCTCATGTGCGCAGCGAAAAGATATACGACGATGTTCTTCTGAGCCTCAAAAATTTACAAGTAAAGAAGATAAACATTTACCATCTTCATAATGTATCTTCTTTTAATGATTATGAAAAAGTCATGGGGCCGGGGGGTGCTTATCAGGGGCTAAAAAGAGCTCAAGAAGAGGGGTTAATTGATCACATAGGCATAACCAGCCATAATTTGTCGATTTTAGAAAGAGCCATAAAAGAAGAGAAATTTGCGGTAATCATGGTTTGTTACAGTTTTTTAGAACCGGCAGCAGCGGAAAAAATCTTTCCTCTGGCTAAAGAAAAAAATCTGGGCATCTTGGCCATGAAGCCTTTTTCGGGGGGAGTTATAGAAAATGTGGGGGCAGCTTTAAGGTACGTACTGGCTACACCCGATATAGTGGCTATTCCTGGCTCTGAAACATTAGCGAAGGCCAGGGAAAATTGGGAAATTTTTAGATCAAAAGCGCCGTTGAACGATGAGGATCGAGCTTATATTGATAAATTAAGGAAAGAGTTCGATCGACAATTTTGCCGTCGCTGCGATTATTGCCAGCCATGTACGCAACAGATTAACATCCAATTGATGCTGGGGATTAAATCAGTAGTCAAAAGGTTTGGAAGTCCAGAGGAAGTAAAGTGGATCAAGGATGTGGTCGAGAAGGCCAGAAATTGCACAGAGTGTGGCGAATGTCTGCCCCGCTGTCCGTATCAACTGCCTATCCCCGAGCTGATTAAGAAAAACTTGGCTTGGTTAGATAGTTTAAAGCCCAAAGGAATTTTTTAAAAAATGGGAGAGGTTGTTTAGATGATTCGCTTGGTATTAATTATAAATTTGCTCGTCGCCCTCTGGGTATTTTATGATGCGCAAAAAAGAGGCTTTACCCTATGGAAGAGCATGTTATGGGCCATGGGAGTTTTTTTTCTGTTAATTATATTTCTGCCTCTTTATTTAATAGTCCGCCGCAAAAAAGCAAGGTGGAGAGGCGCAGAGGAGTCCCTATATACTTCAGCTACTAAGATCTGTTTTTATTGCGGAAAACCTTATCCGGGAGAACCGGAACGTTGTCCAAATTGTGGACAAAAGTTAAAAGCTTTATGAATTTATTAATCGGAGCTTTTAAAAATATTTACAGTTATCACTCTTATCTTACTCCGTGGTCTGGCTTTATCGAGTTTTCCAAATGAAATTTTGTCGTAATTACACACAAGAAATAAAAGCAAATGCGGCAAGGGACAAGTCCTTGCCCTACATTTGAGATTTATTTAATTTCTCGTAGGGCAAGCCCTTGGGGCTTGCCGAACCACGCCTTAAGATGTCGTTTATTTTATGCTCCCATTAATAAGTCTTATTTAAAAAATTAAGAAGAGCGAGGTGATCGTCAATAAAAAAGGAAGAAGAAATTTCTTTATTTTTATAAGCAACAAAAAGAATACCCGCCGCCTCGGCGGCTAAACGATCATTTAGCGAGTCACCTACCAAGACGGTCTTTTCTTTCGGTAAATGCAAAGTAGCTACAATTTTTTCAATAGCTTCGGGATGAGGCTTGGGATTTTTTACATCCAGGGCCGTCACCACCATATCGAAATAGGAACCCAGCGCGAATTTTTCTATGATATGTTTCATGGTAGTTGACCGACTGGTGCATATGGCCCGTTTAATTCCTCTTTCCCGTAAATGATGCAGAATTTCGAGGAGATGCGGTTCCATCTTTAGGGCCTCTATGTAAGGTAGGATATCTATATTTCGCCATACTTCTAAAGCCTCTTTTTCCTGGCTGGGGTTCCCTCGGAAAAGGAAATGGAGGGATTCAAAGACTGTATGCGTATGAACGAATTTTAACTCTTCCTCGGTCAAGGGGTTTCCCCTGACTCTCCGGCAGATATCATTATACAAATTTCTATTTGATTCGTAAGAATCGAATAATACGCCATCGCAATCATAGATGACGCCTTGCAAATCGAGGGGCACTTTCTTCACCTTTTTTCAGGAACAGGGACCGGAGTAAAGAGGGGTACTTCCATTTTCTGGAAACCAGCCGGAAGTTCAAAAAGACTATCAGGTTGGGATTCCATCTTCAAATTCTTATATTCCGAACTCCAACTGCCATCTGCGGCCGATATCTTAATCGGATAATTTAGGGCAGTGGATATCCATTGCCAAGCTTTAATAGTTTTTTCTTCTTCTTTGATGGTCACTTCATATTTTTTAGTTTCCAACCCATTAATCGTCTCTGTCCCTAAAAACTTTCGGCCAATTTCGCCTTTCAGCAGAGTTGCCGAAGCTTGATTTTCATGAGAGATCATTTCCATATAAACTTTATCTTTCGGGAAGATCAACCACACTACGTTTTTATCCATCCGCACAATGCTGTAATTTTGCTGCCCCTGGTTCTCCAGGCGAATTTTATTCGTCTTCATGTAAATTTTGGCATAGAAAGTTTTTCCGCGCACCTTATTTATGACATCAGCCACAAATTCCGCAGCCCAAATTTGGCCCAAGGCAGTTAAACTGAAAATAATAAACAAAGCAAGAATTCTAAAAATCTTCACCTTCTTCCTCCCTTTCCGCTATCTGCCATCAAGTTTATAATATCCTACTTTATTGGAAAAAAGAAATAAAAAAGATGGCCCCTTTTAGTAATGGTGACCACCATGGCAATTAGTTTGCCTGGTACAACCATCACCTTGATCTTTCTCAATATTCGTGTACTACTTCTATTACCTTATCTGTTCCTTTCCTCTCAGCATCAGAAACCAAGTATTTAATAAGGAGGCCGCTGATAAAAAGAGTGCCCGGGAGGAAAAGAAAATTCGACGGAATAAAGTAGAGGGATTGTCCTAAGATTTGGCCAGTTGTTCATTTACTTTAGCCATAATCTGCTGTTTAATTTTTTCTCCTTCCTGGCGCAAGCGTTGCAGATCCATCTTTATTTTCTGCACATATTTCTTATCCGCTAAAGCAGAAAGGTTAATAAGCACATTAAGTGATCCTCCCCATAAAGCAGCCTCGGCTAAAAGGGCCCCTACGGCGGCGTCAGTGATGGTTTGAGTTTTTCCTTTTTCTATGGCTTGTTGGCAGAGTTTTAACACTTTTAAACTCGTAGCCGCGGTAAAAAGTGGCGGGTCGGCAGCTTTTTTTAAAGCCTTTTGAATCTCTTCTTGGCGTTTTCTTTTTTCTTCCTCATTGGTTTTGGGAAGCAGGTAAGCTTTAATCACTTCTTGATAAGCAGAAATATCCTGGACAATTGTAGAAAGTAAAGATTGGCGATAAGAATTAGCTTCCTCAAGCATTTCCCGCAATGCTAATTCATGACCTTCGAATCCTTTTTTCCCTAAGGTCAGATTAGCCACCATTTCCACCAAGGCGGCCGCCATACTTCCGGCCAACGCCGCGGCACTTCCTCCGCCAGGAGTAGCACTTCCGCTGGCTAAGGAGTCTAAAAATTCCGAAACAGTCATTTCCTTTGGCGCTTCCTGAGGCATATACGCTCCTTTCCTTGGCCACATTGGCCAAGAGCAAAATCAAAATCAGATTAACAAAGCGCACCCCGCCACTTCATCCATGTTAGATTCGTTTAAAATCTATTAAAAAAGCACAAAAGGGTCAAGAAGATTTTAGAGTAATTCATCATTTCTCCTGCATTTTTCCCCCCTCTCCGGCGGGACTGTGTCGCCATGGAAAGAAAGGGATAGAGGCAGGCCAGAGGCAGGCCAGAGGCAGGCATTCATTCAGAATCATGAGGCAGTAGAACTTCCATAGGTGCGAGCGGATTTATAAGCTTAATCATATTGCTCAG
>CAZAGD010000152.1:0-3632 GCA_964484485.1 uncultured Syntrophaceae bacterium | reverse complement strand
TTTTGCTAGTGAAAAAAGATATATGGCCACTCTCCACCCGGGACCAGATGGACAGGCGCGAGCCTATGTAAAAGGCGCCGTGGATAAAATTTTGGCCATGAGCAATAGGATTTACGAAAGGGGAGCAATTAAGAGTTTGGCTCCTGAACAGAAAGAAGAGATCGAAAAAAAGAATGAAGAAATGGCGGCCAAGGCTTTGCGCGTGTTAGCTTTAGCTTATATGGAATGCCCATGTTGCCCAGAGAATCTATGTTTGCAAAACCTTGACGGAAATTTAATATTTGTGGGACTGGTCGGGATGATTGATCCGCCGAGGAAAGAGGCGAAAGAGGCAGTAGCGGCCTGTAAAAAAGCGGGCATCAGAGTAGTTATGATTACGGGTGATCAAAAAATTACGGCCCAAGCGATTGCGGCAGAACTTGGTCTCCCTCCCGGTGAAGCGGTGACGGGTCTGGAATTAGAACAGATGAGTGAAGAAGAATTTCAAAAAAGGGTGGAAGGAATTTCGGTTTTCGCCCGGGTGGAGCCGCTTCATAAATTAAAAATTGTCAACGCCTTGAAAGCTAAAAGGCACATTGTGGCTATGACTGGAGACGGGGTCAACGACGGACCGGCTTTACGCAGTGCCGATATTGGAGTGGCCATGGGTATTAAAGGAACGGATGTTGCTCGGGAAGCTGCCGATATGGTGCTCACTGATGATAATTTCGCCTCTATTGTTGCTGCTGTTGAAGAAGGAAGAGTTATTTTTAGCAACATTCGTCGTTCGGTTTTTTATCTGTTAAGCACCAACATAGGCGAGTTATTCACCTGGACTTTAGCCCTGTTAGCGGGTGTGCCTTTGCCGGTGGTGGCAGTCCAAATTATTTGGATTAATTTAGTAACCGATGGAGTTTGCACTATTCCCTTGGGGTTAGAACCTAAACACAGCAATGTCTTAGAAGAACCTCCTCGCCGAGCTCAGGCAGGAATCATTTATGCGGGCATGCTGTTTAGAATTGCCATGGTTGCTATATTCATGTCTTTAGGGACCTTTTTCATATTTAAGTGGGAACTTTCTAATATTGGTCTGGAGAGGGCCCGCACCATGGCCTTTTGTATTTTAGTTGCCTTCCAGTGGTTCAATGCCCTGAACGCGCGCTCTGATCAGCAGCCTTTATATAAGCTCGGTCTTTTGACCAACCGCTTTTTGTTAGGAGGTATATGCTTGGCAGTAGTTCTTCAAATTGCGGCAGTTTATATACCCTTTATGCAAAAATTATTTTACACTGCCCCCTTGAACTGGGATGACTGGTTAGTAGTAGTTGCGGTATCCATAAGTATCTTGGTGGTCGAGGAATTACGCAAGCTTATTGCCCCGCGTATATTTAACAAAGGTAAATAGGAGATTTTAAAATGAGTAATATGAGTATTCGGCAAGGATCATGGAAGATTGGCTTGATAATGGGCATTCCCGTTTATCTTCATTTCTCTTGGTTTATTATTTTTGGGCTGATCACTTGGTCGCTCTCCTCTTATTATTTTCCGGAAGTGGCACCGGATTTGCCTGTTGCTTCTTATTGGGTTAAAGGATTCATAGCTTCTTTTTTGCTCTTTTTTTCCGTTGGTTTTCATGAGTTAGCCCATTCTTACTTTGCTCTTAGGCATCGGATGAAGATAGTGGGGATTACTTTGTTCATTTTCGGGGGAGTAGCCCAAATGAAAACTGAGCCGCCAAATCCGCGAGCAGAATTGGAAATAGCTCTGGCTGGACCCCTTTCCAGTTTTGTTTTGGGGCTGGTCTTTTTTTTGTTGGGCTCGGCCACAACATCGGGAAGCAGTGCCCTCTTTTTCTACTTGGCTAAGATAAATTTTATCTTAGGAATTTTTAATTTAATACCAGGTTTTCCCATGGATGGAGGAAGAGTCCTTCGTTCTTTTATTTGGAAGCGCAAGAAAGATTACCTCTATGCTACACAAAAAGCCGCGAGTGTTGGTAAAAAAATTGCCCTTTTCTTTATTTTTTTTGGTTTATTTTCCTTTTTTGCCGGCTGGCCAAGCGGATTTTGGTTTCTGCTGATCGGATGGTTTGTATACTCCGCAGCCCAATCTAGTTATCAACAAGCCACCTTACAAGAATCTCTGGCCGGAATAAAAGTTAAAGATGTAATGGTTCAACTTGATGATTTGGTTTCTCTTTCGCCCCGGTTGTCTGTAAAAGAGGCGGTCAATGATTATTTCCTCAGGTATGGGTATGGCGGATTTCCGGTTATGGATAATGGGAAGTTTATGGGAATGGTAACCCTGAAGGAGATAAAGCAAGTGGCCCGCGATTTGTGGCCCCAGATAACGGTCGGAGAGATATATGTTCCCCATGATCAAAAATGGGAGCTTTCTCCATTTGATGAGATCATGAAAGCCTTACAAATTATGATTCAGGAAGACAAAGGAAGAATAATTGTTGTCCAAAACGATCAAGTCATCGGCCTGGTTACCAGGAATGGTATCGCTCGCTATCTACAGATCAGAAGAGAAATAAGCTGATGCGCATAATGATAAAATGACCTTACCTAAGCCCGTCTTTAGCAGGAGATAAGAAGGAGAAACTGCGGTGTGGCAAAAGAAATTTTATCTGGCTTTTTTGATCGTTTTGGTTATCCTCCTCGGTTATCTGAGTTACGAAATCTTAAAACCATTTCTAACCGCCATCGCCTGGGCCGTGGTTTTTTCCATCCTTTTTTACCCTCTTTATTCTGCTATCCGGAGATATATTAAATTTTCTTCCTTGGCCTCCCTTTTGGTTGTTTTCCTTATAGTGGGTCTGGTCGTAGGTCCTTTCACCTATTTAACTATTCTTTTAATTCAAGAAATAAGTGCTTTGGCTGGTTATATGGCCAGCGGAAAATTTACTTTGATGAATTTTCTCGATTCCCCAGCCATGCGCACCATCTTGGAAAAAATCAGCTCCTTCTTGCGGATTACTCCAGCTGATTTGAATCAGGCCCTCGGGGAACAAATTTCTCATTGGGGAACATGGTTGATCGGGAAAATTAGTGTGGGGGTGAGGAATATTATTAGCGCCAGCATTGGTTTTTTCATTATGGTCTTGACCACTTTCTTCCTTTTGCAAAGAGGTCCGCAATTTTTTAAAAAGGTTTATGATTATTTACCCTTTTCGGAAAGACAGAAGGGAAGGCTGATAAAACAGGTGCAGGATATTATCTTCTCGACGATCTATGGAGGAGTAATTGTAGCTTTGGTTCAGGGAGCCATGGGGGGAATTGCTTTTTTCTTGCTCGGAGTTCCTTCGCCAGTTCTATGGGGATTCGTTATGGCGATAACTTCATTCCTCCCTCTGGCGGGCCCTTTTCTTGTCTGGGGTCCGGCCAGCCTTTATCTCTATTTTCAAGGAGAAATTAGCAAAGCGATTGTTTTAGCAATAATAGGAGGTGGCGGCATAAGTACCATAGATAACTTCCTCAGACCATTGATCATTGGTAAAAGAACTCGCCTTCCTTTCCTTTTCATCTTTTTTAGTGTTCTGGGAGGAATCCAATTATTCGGCTTAATCGGTTTCGTTATGGGACCGCTGGTCTTGGCCAGCTTCGTTTCGGTAATTGAAATTTTCCGTTCTTTGGAAGAAGCGGAAAGGG
>CAZAGD010000151.1:0-3152 GCA_964484485.1 uncultured Syntrophaceae bacterium | reverse complement strand
CGAGGAGTATTACCCAGAAGTCTCTTTTCTTTGAAAGCCGCTTGGGCCATATAAGGAATTCTGTCCGCGGTGGCGCCGATATCCCTTAATCTGGTGGGCAGACCCACTTTTTCTATTAAATCCCGCATGGCTCCGATTGCCCGATTTACTGCTTCTCGAGGCGCTAAGCCCGCAATGGGTTCCCCCATGGCCGCCGCGAGCTGCACAAATTTGGGAATTCTGGCCATGGAGATGTATTCCATCGTGGGAATAAAAGTAACCACATTAGCAATACCATGAGGGACATGGTATTCAGCCCCTACAGGATAAGCTAAAGCATGGACCGCCCCCACCCCCGCATTATTCAAAGTAATGCCGGCCATTAAGCTGCCCAAAGACATATTGTATCGGGCTACCAAGTCTTGGCCATTAGCTACGGCTGGTCCCAAATTTGCAGCAATTAAGCGGGTAGCTTCCCAGGCTAAAGGATCGGTTAGAGGTGAAGCATTTATGGCCAAGTATGATTCCACGGCATGAATGAAAGCATCTATTCCAGTGGCCGCAGTGATGGGCGGCGGCATAGTTACAGTTAACATAGGATCGACAATGGCCACCGTAGGCACAATGGCTTGACTGGAAACCACTTTTTTCAGATTTTCTCTTTTATCGGTGAAGACCGCATTGCGGGTGACTTCCGAGCCTGTACCAGAAGTGGTGGGCAACATGATAGTTGGTAATCCAGGTTTAGTTACCTTTTCTACTCCGAAAAGATCGCGAATATTGACATCTTGAACTCTGAGTACAGCAGTCAATTTAGTCGTATCCATTACGCTCCCGCCGCCCAAACCTATTAATATATCTACCTTAGTTGCTTTGGCCATTTGCGTGGCCGTTAATAAGTTTTCCAGGGATGGCTCAGCTTCCACTTGGTCGAAGATAGTATAGGTAATTTTCTCCTTTTCTAATGGCTCTAAAACTTTTTCTAAAACTCCGGCCTGGACTACCCCCTGATCTGTGAGAATAAATACATTTTGGCCAGCCAATTTGCGCACCTCCTCGCCGATCGTGGCGACTATGTTCATTCCAAAAATGATTACTGGCGTTCGAAAACGCATGTTAGGAAACATATCCCACCTCCTCTTGGTCTTTATAAATTCTTGCCGTATCTCTAAGCAGATTATTTACCATAATCATCCTGCAGAATTCCATAATAAATTCATCTCCGCCCTAGAGAGTTTATTGCTTTTCCATAATTACCCTTTTTTTCATATGAGACTGAATCGCCATGGCGAGAAGATGCCAGAGGCAGGCATGAATGAAGAAGCATCGGCGGGAGAAGAAGTTGTTCAAAGTTGATCAACGATTTTCCGCCAAGGGCAGGCGGATAGCTATTAATCGGAGCAATTAAATATTTACAGTTATCACTCTTATCTTACTCCGTGGTCTGGCTTTATCGAGTTTCCCAAATGAAATTGTGTCTTAATTCCACATAAGAAATGAAACCACATGCGGCAAGGGACAAGCCCTTGCCCTACGTTTGAGATTTTTTTTAATTTCTCGTAGGGCAAGCCCTTGGGGCATGCCGAACCACGCCTTAAGATGTCGTTTATTTTATGCTCCCATTAATAAATTTAGCAAGACGATTAAGCTTCTAAACCCGCCCGCGCCTATGGAAGAGCTATTGCCTCATGATTCTGAATGAAGGCCTGCCTCTGGCCTGCCTCAAAGAGGGACTAGGGAAGATTAGCAAATAAGCTAAAACTGATCGACGGTCAGCATGCAAACAACTTGACAAACATACAGTTGTGCTGTATATTTTCTTTGAAATTTTGATTGGTGGTGGATCATGGTGGACGAAACTTATACCATTGGTGAGTTTGCCAAGCTTATGGGCGTAAGTCCCCGGACGGTTGATTTTTACACGCGGCAAGGATTACTCCACCCTGCCCAATATTCGCCCGGTCATGGGTACCGCCATTATACGGAAGAAGACAAAAGGCGCATGGTAATTATTAAGCAACTGCAGGCGCAAAAATTTTCTTTGAAAGAGATTCGCCAAATCTTGGACAAAACCTATGCGCAGAAAAACGGTTCCGGATTAGAAATTATGGAAGAAGTGACCATCGGCCTCGATCGCCTGCAAAAGCTTATAAAAAAAACGCGCGCCGGCAATTTTGGAAATTTAACGAACGTACAACCAGCCATGCGTATTTTAGCAGCGCAGGCTTTGCAAAAGGCTACGGGCCTTTGTTCTATGTTAGTAGCTTTCTTACAGGAAATGCCGCTTGCTTAGCGGCTGGAAAAAGGAGGTAAGCATATATGTCTCGTAACACCTTTAAAACTTTCATTCTCCTGGCCGGATTAACGGCGCTGCTGCTCTTCTTTGGCCAAGCTTTCGGAGGCAGATCCGGTCTTTATTTTGCCCTCTTTATGGCTCTGATCATGAACATGGTCGGCTATTGGTTCAGCGATAAAATTGCTTTAGCGATGACCGGGGCGCAAGAAGTTTCCGTTCATGAAGCTCCTGATCTGCACCGGATGGTGGAAAGGTTGGCTATGCAAGCAGGAATACCTAAACCAAGGGTATATATAATTCCGCAAGATACACCCAATGCCTTTGCTACTGGGCGTAATCCCGAGCATGCGGCAGTAGCTGTAACGCAAGGAATTTTACACTTGCTCAGCCCAGCCGAATTAGAAGGAGTACTGGCTCATGAGTTAGCTCATATCAAAAACCGAGACATTCTAATCAGCTCTGTGGCCGCGGTTATTGCCGGCGCGATCAGCTATTTGGCCACCATGGCCCAATGGGGAGCTTATTTAGGCCTGGGTAGGAGCGATGATGACGAGGGAGGAGGCAGCAATTTAATTGGTGTCCTGCTTATGGCCATCATTGCGCCCATCGCTGCTATGCTGATCCAGATGGCCATATCCCGCAGTAGGGAATTTCAGGCAGATGCTACAGGCGCCAAGATCGTAGGCACGGGGAGACCTTTGGCCAATGCGCTTATCAAATTGGAGGAATATAACCATCGTCTGCCTATGCAAGTAAATCCGGCGCAAGCCCAGATGTTCATCGTCAATCCCCTCTCCGCTGAAGGATTTACCAAATTATTCAGCACCCATCCTCCGATTAAAGAGCGGGTAGCGCGTCTTTTGAACTTGAGATTGGA
>CAZAGD010000150.1:0-15806 GCA_964484485.1 uncultured Syntrophaceae bacterium | reverse complement strand
AAATATAATGAAAATTAAAACTTTCTCAGCCATAGATTTTGATAACATATCAATGAAGAAAGAATATTGGCTTTTATTATGGGAAATGAATCGCGCCGTTGCCGAGGCCTATGGCATCAGCCCAGATGACTTCGAATATATCCTCTCAACTTTTCCTGTCTTCGCCCGTAAACGTCCGGAATTTTACGCCTACCTCCATGAAATGGTGAGAGAATGGAAGGAAGAGGTTGGGGGCGCAGGCGGAAAAATAAAAGCTTATTCGGTTGGCGAGTCCGATGAGCTCCCCAAAGCCGCAGAACAAAAAGAGAGTTATTCAAAAAGCCAAGGGGAAAGCTGAATTACGGAGCGATAGATAAAAATCAAGTCCACGGCAAGAGTGACGAGGCGATCGAAAAGGCGGAACAATTCTGGCAAATTTTTCTTGAATAAATGTGAAATTATATGTATTTTACGCTATAATGAATAATTAAGGGGACAGGCAAGAAAAATAGGCCCATTTTATGATAAACATTCTGAGTTGAGATGGAATACCATGAGGGAATAATATGCGAGAAAAAATTCCGATCCGCCTCAAAAAAGAACCATTGATCGAAGCTATCTGGGAAATCCGTTTTACTGGCACCAAGCCATCAATTGGAGATTTGTTGCCAGGGATTATATTTAAAGCTTTCCCAGAGAAATATCCAAATCTCGTGCGTCTTCCTTCGGCGGAGATACCTTCTCAAATTGTAGAACGAGATCCCAATTTTAGGTATATCCCGAGGGTTCGTCTGGAGGGAGGTAACCAAGCGGTTCAGATAGGAGAACATGTGTTCTCATTAAGCTGCCGACGTCCTTACTCTGGCTGGATCAAATTTTCTGGCGATATCCGTTCGCTAATTAAAGTTCTTGAGGAAAGCCAGTTGATTGACCATTTGGAACGGTTCTCGCTAAAATACATCGATCTTATTGATTTGGACCAACCGCCGAAGTTGAGCTGCCTAAATCTCGAGTTGAGACTTGAAGAATACGATTTTGAAATCAATCCTGTGCAACTGAGGACGGAAATTAAGGAAGATAGTTTAATCCATATTATCCAGGTCATATCCCCTGCAGAAGTGATTATTCCTGGGGAACCTAATTTTCTCCGAGGAATCTTAGTGGATATAGACTCTATCAAGCATTTGAGTAAAGAGGAATCATGGCCCGATATTAACAAATGCATTGATTTGGTCCATTTAGCATCTAAAAAAATGTTTTTTAAACTTCTAAAGCAAGAAACCATAGATAAACTTGAACCAGTTTACGAGGAGTAAAAAAATCATGAATTTAGCCGAATCAGTAACCAGTTATTGGAATTCAAAAGCAACAACGGGCGTGGTTGATACTAAACTTTATAAAATAGGGCCAACAAATGCCTACGACTCGACAATAATATTGAGAGAGTCGAGGAAGGATTGGATCAAAATCGATTTCCCAATCGGCAGAGAAGAAATAAGGTCTTCTTTGGTCAGGATTTCGTTCTTGGAAGTGGAAGTAAAAGACGAATTTATCCCCAGAACTCCCTTTGGAGAAAAATTACTATCCCTGCGCAAAAAGGCAATAAGAGCGGGATTGAAACTCCTGACAGAAGAGGAGGTATTAGAAGAAGTAAAACGGAGACGGGGAGAACTTGAAAATAATGAAGCGAACTTACATTGATGCCAGCGTTCTAATTGCTGCTTTCCAAGGTGATGAAGAAACCTCCCAACGGGCAATGAGGGTTTTAGATGACTCCGATCGCATATTGGTCGTGAGTGATTATGTTCGTCTGGAAGTATTGCCTAAGCCTACGTTTCACCGCCGTTTCGAAGAAGTTGAATTCATGAAGGCCGTACTTGAAAGCGCAGCAGAAGACATTACCACATCCCCCCATCTGACAAAGCAAGCTATAGATCTTGCCGGGAAATATGATCTAAATCCCCTTGATTCTCTCCATGTAGGTGCCGCCATCACAGCAAGGGTTGACGAATTCATCACGATGGAGAAAAGAACAAAACCAATTTGTCAGGTTAAAGAAATCAAAGTGACCTCTTTGCATTCATCCACAGGGATGGATTAGCAAAATATAATGAAATTATTTAACTTATTGTTTTCTCCTTGAGATAAGGAGAATTCTTCAAAAATTTCTCCTCTAAAAAAGGAGAGATCTCTTGCCGAAATCAAAAATCTATCCGGAGACTGCCTCTGGACGTTCCCCTGTAACTGAAATCCGACGAGCGAGAAAAACAATCTTAGAAGATGTTCCAAAAAAAATCCAGGGCCATTATGCCGCACTCTGGTTTCTTCAAGGGGGGTAAGTGATGGCCATAGCCATTCCGCAAGTTGTCCGTGAGTTAGTCATCGAGTACCGGCGCTTCTTGCGCACTTCCTATCGGTTTCTCGATGAGCATCTGCGCCGCCAATTTGAAGAACATCTGGCCCAGGCTGATGTGGTCGTCAAGGGGCCATATGTTACGCTTGCTCGGGAGTTTGAGCGAAGCAGTACTCTAACTGAACTGGCAGCATCAGGGCGTCTCTCTCCGGAGCTTCTTCAGGCAAACTGGCCATTTGGCCAGGAGCGATTATTCCTTCATCAGGAAAAAGCGCTCGAGATTGGGCGAGCAGGCCGGTGCTTTGTGGTCACCACAGGTACTGGATCTGGCAAGACCGAGGCCTTCCTGCTTCCGGTTCTTGATGGAATCCTTCGCCGAAAGAGTGAAGGCGTGAGCGGGCTTCAGGCTGTTTTCATCTACCCTATGAATGCCTTGGCCAATGACCAACTAGAACGGCTTAGGAGACTCTTGAGAGGAACGGGACTCCAAATTTCCTTTGGCCTCTATACAGGCGATAGCGATGTAGCTGCCCAGTCCCTAAGGGAACTCCCAGCCGAAACCGAGCGGTTGACCCGTGCCGATATCCGCAATGATCCACCAGATATCATCCTGACAAATTACAAGCAACTCGAGTTCCTACTTATTCGCCGAGAAGATAGAGGGCTCTTTACCCGAGCTCTACGCTTTCTCGTGCTCGATGAGATTCACAGTTATCGAGGAGCACTGGCCACTGAAATCGCCTGCCTCATCCGTCGCCTCAAAAGTCATGCTGGTCTTGAAACAGGAGAGCTTATATGTATAGGTACTTCAGCAACCGTGGCCTCCAAAGCAGGGGCTTTAAATTCCTTGGCCCGCTTTGCGAGCACTATTTTTGGTGAGGAAGTTCTTACAGATAATATCATTGGAGAAAGTTATAAGCAGATACAGGCCACGCCTTCTGCACTTGAAATCTCATGGATACCATCCCCCCCAAAAATTAAAGAAGAAGAACTTTTGGCTCTTGATACCAACGATGATAATCAGGTCATTACTTTAGCTGAACGCTTGACAGGAAAAGTATGCCTTAAATACGGATCCATCGCTGAAAGAATAGAACCAGCTCTTGTGGGTAATCGTTTTGTAGAGATAATGGAGGAGATTTTTGCTGAACCAACCTCCCTAAACGAGGCGGCGCGGAGAATTCGGGAGCGTTTCAATGAGAGGGCTGATTGTTCTGAGGAAGAGGTGCGGCGCGAAATTGAAGCCTACCTCATAATCGGCAGTATCGGTGATGATGAACACCCACCAAGGCTTCGGCCGAAGCTTCACCTTTTCTTTCATGGAATTTATGACGTGGCCTTATGTCTTAATCCTGACTGCCGCACACTCATTCCGCACGGAAGTACCGAATGCCCTAAGTGTGGCTCTGCCGCCCGACCAGCGGCTCTTTGTCGTACCTGTGGCCAGGATTTTGTAAAGGTTCGTTTTGAACGAGAAGGAAGTGATTTTCCTGTGGGCACAGGAGATTTTTTTAGCGATGAACGAACTGCTTTTCTCACGCATAAGATTCGGGAGCTTCCTGAGGCGCCAGGAACCGAAGATGAAGAGAAAGAAGATGTTGAAGCAGAAGATGAGAAACGCCGATTAAGGAGAGAAGAGGCTGAGTCTCGCCTCGAGCCAGTGGGCATTTGCCCTGGATGTGGAAGATTATTGGGCGAGGAAGGGGCTATTTGCCCTTCTTGCAATCGCCCGACCATAAGTATGCTTCTCCATCGCGGGAAACTCAGTACCTGCCCTGCTTGTGGAGATCGCTATACCCGGGGAGACATTGTAACTCCCCTTCGCACAGGGTCTGCCTCGACAGTTTCTGTTCTAACAACTCATCACCTTGACCGACTTGAGGGTGACGATCGGAAACTCCTCGTCTTTGCCGACAACCGCCAAGATGCAGCTCACCAGGCAGGATATACAGCTGATAAGCATCGCTCCTTTGCCCTTCGCCACGCCATTGTTCATGAAGTGAAGCAAGCGGGCAAAGAGGGTCTTGCTTTAATGGAACTACCAGAAAGACTTTTGGATGCCTATCGGAAGCTTGGAGTTATTCCTAACCGGTTACCTCGGCACGAAAGGGAGAGGTGGTTAGAAGTATTGACTTACGAGACAGCAAATGAGTTTTCCCGTTATAGCAGACAGCGGGCCTCGCTCGAGAACCTTGGTTTGGTGGGAGTGGACTATGAGTTTCTGGAAGAGCTTGGTCAGGATAGTCGCTTCTCGGTTACTTCTGCACAAGCAGGACTGGATAGCCAAGAAGCTCTTCTTTTGTTACGAGCTGTGCTCGATGTGATGAGAAAGAATCGAGCAATCGCTTACGACTTCTTCCAGGAATACATCGATCCCAACACCAAGAGACGTTATCGAGAACTCGAAGCTGAGCCTTATAGTGTGCGCTTTCCTGAGCGGGATAGGTCGCCAAAAGCATTTGCTCTTGATCGCCCTGATCATATCCGTAAAAGTAGACGTCTCATGGGCTTCATTCAGGAGAATCCTCGGGCAGGCCAACTTGCAGCCCCCCAAAAGCTTGTTGCCCGCTTAACGAGAGATCGCCAGAGGGCAGAGGATTTTCTTCGCCGAGTAGTGGAATTTCTTCAAGAAATTGGGATTCTGATCGAAGTTCCACGATTTCCGATACCAAAGAACGAACGAGTGTCCAGTCTTCATCCCTTGCAGATTGACCCAAGAGTGATCCGTGTCTTTTGGCCAACCCAAGGATTTCGTTGCCATGCCTGTCAAACCTGGCGACCTTACCAACTTTCAACCTGTCCCACCCCAAAATGCACAAGTGGAAGACTTATTCCCCAAGGGCTCGATCAAGAAAATTACTATGTCCAACTTTATCTGGAAAGGCCGCCGCAGAGGCTTGCCATTGCAGAACATAGCGCGCAAATTGATGGGGAAACACGGACTAAACGAGAGACAGACTTCAAAGAAGGTAAGCTCGATGTATTAGTTTGTACACCCACGCTTGAGCTCGGTGTGGATATTGGGCCACTTCTCACAGTAGTTTTGCGCAATGCTCCTCCCAATCCTGCCAACTACGCTCAGCGTGTTGGGCGGGCGGGCCGGCGATTGCGCATCGGATTTGTATCTACCTTTTGCGCCGGAGGAGCTCACGATCGTCATGCCTTTGAAAGACCGGAATGGTTCATTGCTGGACGTTTCGATCCGCCTCGTCTTAGACTGGACAATCCCAAAGTGGTTTTTCGGCATCTTCGTTCATATCTACTGGAGTGTCTGAAAAATCAACTCCCGGCCCGCTTAGGTGACCTTCTCGATGACCTTCGCCAGCCAAAGGGATGGAAGCCCGAGCTTTTGCAAGGACTTGTTAAAGAGATCCGGGATCGACGCGAGGAGCTTATTAATCTTTTAGAGAAAATAATGGAAAGGGATAGGGAAATTGGAACTCTTACTCGTTATGGCCGAGAAGATATCATCATGATTGCGGATGGATTTGAAGCAGAGCTTTTTAAAATCTTTGGGGCCTGGTGGGACAGAGTTCAACAGCTCGACAGAGAATTCCGTGAATACTCAACCGTAGGGTCTCCAAGGCAGGATGAAAAGAAGGCGGCAGCTCGCAAAAGGGCCTATTATGAGATTACCCAGGATCCAGAGCGTGCTTATACTCTCAATTACCTGGCCACCCGAGGATTCTTACCATCATACCAATTCCCGATTGATACATTCAGCCTCGATCCAGGAGTTGCTGATACGCCCACGATCTATCGCGGGGCAGCAATTGCTATCGAAGAATTCGCGCCCGGAAACTATGTATACGCCAATGGGCATAAACTTCGTTCTATCCGAGTCCTTTATCCGGGTGGTCCAGGTAGTCCTGCTGGACGGCCAGGAAGAAGTGATGCAGAAACGACAGGGCGGCTGCAATCGTTTCAATTCTGTGAAGAGTGTGGAGAAGCAGCGGAAGGAGGAAGAAATACTTGTCTCCATTGTGGCGCGAATCTTCCCACGGCTACAGATGTAGTCTTTGTAGATGCTTTTGAAGCAGAAGAGAGCTTGCGAATTAGCTCTGAAGAGGAGTCGCGTCAAAGGCAGCTCTACGAACGTCGGGAATCGCTTTTAGCAGGATCGGGGACCTGTTGTAGAGTCTATCCATATCCATTTACCCCCCTTGAGCTTCTAAGCTTGTCGGAAATACTTGTCACCAATTGGGGGCCGGTAGAGGGAAAAACGGGAGAAGGGAAAAAATTTTGGCTCTGCCCTGATTGCGGAAGATATTTGCCGCATGATCCACAGGATCCAGACCAAAGAAAACAGGTTCAGCAATGGAAAGAATATCATGCGCGATTTTGTAAGGGGGAATTAGCCTCTTTAGTTTTGGCCTACAAGTTCCAAACCGATGCACTGGTTTTAACCATCCCTTCTCGAAAAGATTTTCAAACTATTGGCCACTATACATTCTCATCTACTATGGTTACTCTGGCAGAGGCTTTACTCTGCGGAGCGGCAAGCCTTCTTGAACTGGAAACAGGAGAATTGACCGCCTTCGTCCGTAGAAGTCTCAAAGATTCTATGGTGGAACAGATTGTTTTTTATGAGACTGTTCCTGGTGGAGCAGGCTATTTGGAAGAGATGGCCGAGCGCCTCCCAGAAGTTGCCAAAGCGGCTATGGATCGCCTCTTTAGCCACGATTGCTTGAAGGCCTGCTACCTCTGCCTAAAGCATTATTATAATCAACGTTGGCATCCTTTCTTCGATAAAGACCGAATACGAGATCTTCTCCTAATCTTATCAAATCAGGAACGTGTAGAACCTAAAGAAGAGTCCTACGGAAATAGCGGAAAAATATTAGAAGAAATGCTTCGCCTCCGGACCTCGGGAGAAGATCGAATGTTAGGTCGCTATGAGAAAGGCGAGATTGAAGAACCTCTTCGGGTTGCCTTGCAGCGAGCCGGCCTTCCTGAAGGGAGGCGAGATTTGGAAATTCGTGATCAAGATGGCAGGTTAATTACCGTTCCGGACTTTGCGTGGCCGGAGATTAAACTGGCGGTCTATTGTGACGGGTTTGCTGTTCACGCCAATCAAGAAACTCTCGAACTCGATGCCCGCAAGCGAAATTTTTTGCAGAGTCAGGGATGGGTCGTGCTAACTTATTGGGGGAGAACTATTCTCCGTGATCCCGAGGGCTGCGCAAGGCAAATTTTCCAAATATGGAAGCAGAGAAGCAAAAATGGAAATTTGGCTTGAATTTTTTCAGCGAACCCTTCCACGTCCTCAAAGAAAAAAGGGAAACACTACGTAGAATACCGCACCCTCCACTTGGTACTGGAAGCGTGGGATAGATTGAAAGGAAAATAAGCAATTGGATACAAGAGATTTCAAGATTATGAAGAATCTCAAAGAGATTGATTCGTGGATGGAGTATATTTCGCTGGGCGTAATCAAAAAAGAATACGACAACGGCCGGATTCATGAGGAATCGAATCTCCATTCAACGGTTTATTTTCATCTAAGAAAGTTAATCGAAAGGTCGGGGAAAAAGAAACTATTCTTATACTCAGAGACGCCGTTCTCAACCAAAAGAAAGGGCGAAGGCAAGAAAAACCCTCGTGTTGACCTCGCTATTGTAATTTTGGATAAGGAAAATGAGACTCCTTCCCCCGTAGATCTTCTGGCTGTGATTGAGCTTAAATACTACGAGAAACACACCTACTCGTTTGGCATAAAAAAAGATTTAGACCATTTGGAAGCTATCCGAAAAGGAGTTTACTATCCCTATAAGCCAACAAAAAAGCTGATCCCCAGGAGAGCCTATTTTCTCTATCTTGTAGATGAAGGTCAAATATCCTTCAATTCAATGCTGGAACGGAAAATGGATCGACTCAAGCAGATGGGATATCTTAAAATTTTTTTCGCTGAAGGAGAAAAGAAGAAGTTCAATATAAAGTGATGACCTTTGAACTTTCTATGCATCGCTTCGACTGCAGAGAAATTCCTACAGAATCAAAAGATTTATTTTCAGGACAAGGAGGTAGAACCTATGCTAATAGAGCAACTTGTCATTCGTGAGATCGCTAAGTATTTTGCAAAATAGCAAGCGTTCTAACCGCTATCAATTTTTATTTGATTAAAATGGGATTGATAAACTGATTATTTTAGAATAATATGTTTTTAAATTCTTACCTCATTTAAACCGGTTATAAGAATAATAGGAATTTAAGGGGGAAAAGCATGCATAAAAAGGAAGGCTATAATAAAAAAAGAACTACAATGTTTAGAGAGCTACTTAAAAGTGAGGAGATATTGTTAATGCCTGGATGCTTCAATGCTTGTACAGGGCGTTTAATTGAGCAGGCAGGGTTCAAAGCAATTTATATTTCTGGTGCAGCAGTTGCGGGAAATTTTGTTGGGGTACCAGATATTGGCTTGACCACGATGACCGAAGTATTGGAAAATGCTCGAAACATAGTTAACGTGACTACTATACCAGCTATTTGCGATGCTGATACTGGATTTGGCAATGCGATTAACATGAGGAGAACAGTTCGAGAGTTTGAATCTGCTGGGGTGGCCGGGATACAAATTGAGGATCAAGTAATGCCCAAAAAGTGTGGACATACAGAAGGAAAACTCCTTATTTCAAAAGAAGAAATGATTCAGAAGATCAAGGCTGCAGTTGACGCCCGTCAAGATCCTGATTTTATATTAGTTGTGCGCACAGATGCTATAGCTGTAACTGGATTGGATGATGCGATTGACCGTGCACTTGCCTATAAAGAAGCTGGCGGGGATATTATTTTTGTTGAGGCTCCTCGAACAGTTGAAGAAATGCGCAAGGTAACGAACTCAATTAAGGGCTATCACCTGGCCAACATGGTCGAGGGTGGCGGGAAAACACCTATTTTGCCATTGAAAGAACTTAAAGAAATAGGTTATAAAGTCGTAATTTACCCAGCTTCTATTTGGATGGCTGCGATTAAGGCAGCTCAAGAAGTTTTAAAAGTTTTAAAAGAAGATGGATCGACTTCTCGTTTTGCTTCCCGAATGGTTTCTTTTCAAGAAATGTTTGAAGTAGTAGGACGATCTCAATATTTAGAATTAGAAAAGAAATACGCAGTTCAATAACAAAATATTGATTTGGCGCTTAAAATATACAGCTTTAAAAACAAAAAAATAATTAAGGAGGAAAATTATGAGATTAAAAGACAAAACCTTTATTGCTTTCCTTATTTTATCTCTAATTGTGAGCATTAGTCATTTTGGTATTAATTTAGCAGCAGCAAAAGAGAAAAAAGCAATAACTATAGCTGCTGGAAGGCCAGGTGATGTCTGGTATGTCCTTTCCCATGCCTTAGCAAAATTTATTAATGAAAGGTCTGATAAATTGACGGCCAATGTTGTTGCCACAGCTGGAGTAACCGACAACACTCGACTCATATTGGGTAAAAAAGAATTCTGGGCTACTCATGTAAATGTCACAATGATACCTGGGCATAACGTATGGGGTAAAGGTGAGTACCTTCCTTTAAAGATTGGCTCATTAGTTCATCTGGCTTCCGTATGGGTTACTCTGGACCCCAAGTTAAAGACATTTGAGGATTTAAAGGGAAAGGCCGTTGCTCTTCCTCGCAAAGTTGAAAAAGGGTATTCCTGGATTTTTGCGGACTTGCTTAAACAGGCAGGAGTGTGGGAAACTGTCAAACCCATGCATGGTGGTTTGAAGGCATGTTTAACTGCCTTACAAGATGGAGCTGCTCACGCTGGAGTCATGATGTTTGACTATATATATCCAAATGAATTTAAACTTGGCTCTTATTTAGAAGAATTAAAAGCTCGAGGCACTCTGTACTTCATACAACAAGGAAATTTGCAAAAAAATATAGATATGATCGCTAAAGCCTGCCGATCTGAAGAATTTGTGGGTTTAGATCTGCCAACTTTGGCTTTGATCGTACCAGCTAACGCACTTGGTCCTACCCAAAAAGAACCTATGGCGGTGGTTTCCTGTCCCGTATATTGGTCTGCGGGCAAAGAAATGCCTGAGGATGTAGTTTATGAAATTACACGAATTATTTTCGAGGCAGCTAAAAAAGGAGATTTTGCTCCTTATCATATAATGGGGAAAGGGATTACTCCAGACTTCTTGACTACTTCATTCTGGGCAACCGAAAAATTATGTCGACAGAACTATCATCCAGGAGCGGTAAAGTTTTACGATGATGCGAAAATACGGCTCAAAAGTTTCGGCGAGGATTATATTAAATATCCCAAATAAAACAAAACTATTTAAATGGATACGCCGATTTTACACCACAAAATTTAGCGTATCATGCTCCTTTTAAAAATAGTCTATGTAAAATTAAAAAGTTCAGGAGGATAGAATGGCGGGGAGTTTGGAAAAACTTTCTAAAACTCAGAAACTTTTTGGTTCTATCTTAGTGATAAATGCTTTTTTAATGATAGCTTATCATTTTTACTATATTCCAAATCTTCCTTGGGAGCCTCCCCGCCATGCTATTCTTCATCTTGCTTTTGCTTCTTCTATTATAATCATGGCAAAATTGCAAAAAAAATTTAACCCATTACTATTAGTAATGTTAGCTGCCTCTCTTTGGGCCAATTTATATTTTTTTGCTAATTATGAAGCAATTCTCTCAAACCCCAGTTATCCCCCGAAATTGGCTTTAATTTCTGGTGTGATCGCAATGATCCTCGTTTTTATTTTGACTGTTGATGCCTTCGGCTGGGTTTTCCCTATTCTCACTGCCCTTTCAGTTTTATACATGGGATTTGGCTATTATTTACCAAAGTCTATTCAGACACCACCTATCGATTTTGAACGTTTAGTAACTCTTTTAAGCGCCGACGTCACTTCACCCTGGGGAGTTTATGGAAGCCTTTTAATTCTTTCAGCTAATTATCTTTTTCTTTTTATATTTTTTGGATCTATGCTTGATGCATTTGGTGGTCTTCGCTTTATTATATCCTTTGGCTCGTGGATAGCCTCAAAATTCAAAAGCGGAGCAGCTGCTTTATCAGTATTCACTAGCGCCCTTTTAGGCTCGCTTACAGGAAGCACTGTAGCCAATATCACGGTAACAGGATCTTTTACTATTCCCATGATGAAAAAGAGTGGGTATACTCCTGAACACGCTGCGGCCATTGAAACATCCGCCTCAAGCGGGGGACAAATTTTACCGCCAGTAATGGGCTCCACTGTTTTTGTCATGGCCGGCTATACAGGAATTCCATATCTTTCTATAGCTAAGGTATCTTTTATTCCAGCCATAATATATTTTGCTCTCATTCTTTTGTATGTGGAGTTGAATGCTCGTAAGTTAAAAATAGCTCCATTACAAATGCAAAAGATAAGCTTAAAAAACTTAGTATTAGACGCACCAATCTTTATTACTCCGCTGGCTCTTCTGTTAATTCTCTTGATTCAGGGGTTATCACTTATGCTTACTATATTTTGGTGTTTAATCTGCGTAGCTGGTCTTGGGCTTTTGTCATCTTTCCGCAAGGATGCACGGTTAAAATGGGAGGAAATAAAAGATAAATTAATCAATGGCATCATCTCTGGAAGTCAAATAGCGGTAGTTTTGTCTCTTATCGGAATAATAGTGGGAACAGTAGAAACAAGCGGATTAGGTATGAAATTAGGAGATGCCATGGTTAAAATATTTCATGGCCATCTTTTTTGGCTTCTTGTTATAACCGCCCTGGTCGCAATGTTACTGGGAGTAGGTGTTCCTACTCCCGCAGCTTACATGATTTGCGCCGCTACTCTAACTCCAGCAATGATCAAATTAGGAGTCCCTTTACTGCAAGCTCATTTATTTCCGCTATATTATGCAGTTTTTGCCCATCTTACGCCGCCTGTTGCTATAGGACTTATGGTTGCCTGCAAAATGGCTGAAGCAAATTATTGGGTTGCGGCAAAAGAGGCTTTAAAAGCGGCTTTGGCTTCTTTTTTATTCCCTTTCTTTTTTGTTTATACCCCGGGAATATTGCTACAATATAATCATGTCTCGACGGCTATTCAACACTTTTTAGTGGTAATATTATGCTTCTTTACTTTATCCATATTGTTAAATAATTTTTGGGCAACTAGATTGAATATTCTTCAAAAAATTATAATATTTATTGCCGTATGCGCATCTTTTTCTTATATATTTTTATCACCTACCTATTGGTTTATTATTGGCAGCGGCGGATTATTATTTTTAGGAATAATATTGAACGTGCGAATGTCTAAAAAGCTTTTTATAAATAAGATGGCATTAAATTGAGGAGGACTAGCTTTGGGAATGACTATCACTCAAAAAATTTTAGCAGCTCATTCCGATAATCCAAAGGTCAACAGCGGTGATATTATTTCTATCAATATTGACGTTATTTTAGGTAACGACATTAGTGCTTTTTTAGCCATAAAAGAACTGGAAAAGATCGGCAAGCCAAAAATTCAAGCAGCTAATAAAATTATTTTAGTTTTAGACCATTTTACCCCGAACAAAGATGTTACTACTGCTGAACAATGTCGAATATTGCGGGAATTCGCCCAAGAAGTTGGCATCAATTACTTTTTTGAAGGCGGGCGAGCTGGTATCGAACATGCTCTACTTCCAGAAGAAGGACTAGTAGTTCCAGGAGATCTCGTAATAGGAGGAGATTCCCATACTTGCACTTATGGAGCTCTAGGGGCATTTGCCATGGGAGTCGGAAGTACAGATTTGGCGGCCGCTATGGTTTTAGGCAAAACATGGCTTAAAGTTCCAGAAACGATCTTGATCGAATATAAAGGTAATTTAGGAGAATGGGTTGGGGGAAAAGATTTGATTCTTTACACTATCGGAAAAATCGGAACGGACGGAGCTTTGGGGAAAACAATCGAGTTTAGAGGACCTGTCATACAATCGTTGGATGTTGAGAATCGGTTAACGATGACCAATATGGCAATAGAAGCAGGGGCGGTAAATGGAATCATTGAACCTGACAATGTAACTCGAGACTTCTTGATTAATAGAGTCCGCCGAGAAGCAATATACTATAAAAGCGATACTGATGCGATTTATGAAAGTAAATTAGAAATAAATGTATCCTCTATATCTCCCCAAGTGGCTTTACCTTTTTCTCCTGGCAATGTTGCGTCAGTTAAAGAAGTTGAAGGGACAAAAATAGATCAAGTATTTATAGGTTCTTGCACAAATGGGCGCATTGGAGACCTAAGAGTAGCGGCAAAAATTTTAAAAGGGAGAAGAGCTCATTCAGGGATCCGCTTACTTATCTCGCCAGCTACTCCGAAAATTTATCGCCAAGCTTTAGAAGAAGGCTTGCTAAAAATTTTTTCTGAGGCCGAAGCAGTAATACTTCCTCCCAGTTGTGGCGTATGCTTCGGTGGCCATCTTGGTATTTTAGCTAAAGGCGAGGTATGTCTCTCTACAACAAATCGCAACTTTTTAGCTCGAATGGGCCATCCTGAGAGTAAGGTTTATTTGGCAAGTCCTGCAGTTGCTGCTGCCTCGGCTATACGAGGACAGATAACTCATCCATCCTCAATAATTTAAGAAGGGAGTATTATGATTTTTCGAGGGAAGGTTTGGCGTTTAGGAGATAACATCGACACTGATTTAATCATTTCAGGTAAGTATCTAAGTTCTACAGATCCCCATTTTTTGGCCGAACATTGCTTTGAAGCATTGGAAAAAGAATGGTGCAAAAAAATTTCAGCGGGAGATATTCTAGTGGCAGGAAAAAATTTTGGATGCGGTTCCTCTCGGGAACATGCGCCTTTAGCTATTAAAGGGGCTGGAATTTCTTGTATAATTGCAGAAAGTTTTGGTGCAATATTCTTTCGAAATGCAATAAACTTAGGGCTGCCGGTAATTGAGCTTGCGGCAGCAACCACTAGGTTTAAAGAAGGAGATATAGCTGAAGTCAGTTTAGTTGACGGGAAAATTAAAAATATAACCCAGGATAAAATATATGATTTTATCCCGATGCCTTCAATAGTCTTAGAAATACTGAAAGCTGGAGGATTGCTTCAGTTCATTTCAAAAGAAAAATGATTTTAATTTTTTAATATCAAAATACCTAAAAGACAAAGAAAAATCTTAAGATTAAAAGGATTAAATCTCAAGACAAAAAAGAATCGAAGATTTTATCCATAGGCAGAAAAGCCGAAGAAGAGAAAAAGATAGAGAAAAAGTTTTTGACCTAGGCATAAATTTAAGAACAGTTAAAAAACGCAGGTCCTGCGTTTTTGCTCAATAGCCCCCAAAATCGTCTCATACCTACATATCTAAAAGCTGCCATTTTGATCTCACCTCTCCCGCCATGACAACTTTTTACTTTAAAAAACCAAAATATTTAATGCTCCCATTTAAAGCGAACAAAAATCCAATATTATTTTAGGAAGTACAGGGATACGGCAAGTTTTATTCGGTTAGGTTTTTTTCAAAGGCTTCTAACCCAACTTCCGCAGTTTGCAGAGAAAAATGTCCTGTTTATGCGGGTTTGAGATTTTTTCAGTCACTATTTTCTACCTGATCCCAAGTCTTGATCGGTTTCATGACTTGGGATGGGATTCCCAGAACCTCATAGATCTTTTTCTGCTCAGGCTCCGGGGTACCTCCTTTCCGTATTCTCAGAACCATCCCGTTTGAAGTCGGTAGGACGATCGTGGCCACTTGGTGCGTGCTCAACTGTTGACGGAGGCTCCACCATGACGTATGAATCCCCTGGTCCAGGAATCTTTTCTCAATGGCGGCCAGCAGGTGATAAGCAAGGATACAGAGAAAGATGTGCGTCTGGGTACGATGCTTCAGGTGATGGAAAATCGGACGTTCCATGAGGGGACTCTTCATGGACCGGAAGGCTGCCTCCACGCGTGTGAGAAGCATATAGGTGCGCCAAATCTCATCGGCCGTCAGGTCCTGCCGGTCCGTTCTCAACACGTAGCTGCCATCCAGCTTCTGGGCAATCGCTTTCTTCTCTATGTCCTCTTGCCAGGAAAGACTCGGAGGTTGCCCTTGGTATTGGATCTGGTAATACCGCGCAACACGTGGATAACGCTCCTTGAGCCGACCAATCGCCTGCTGAATCTTTTCGGCCTTCCTGAGATGCCCTTTCTCGATCCGCGCCTTCAATCGCTGCAGATCCTTGATCCATCGCTCCTCTTGTTTCTCCCGGATGGCCCGATCCTTCTCCTCCCGTCCCTCACTCAGACACAGAAGGTAAACCTCCTCCCCTTTCTGCCGGCGCTTGATCTCTACCCGCATCCTCTTCTGAAACGGATTGCACACAGACGGCACTCGAACCACTTCTTCCCAACCACCCTCGTCCTCAAAATCATCCAACCACTGGTTTCTCTCTGACTGCCTTCCCGCCACCAGGTAATGAAGCCCTCGTGCCCGAATCTGCTCTAAGTTCTCTTGATAAGCCATGCCCCCGTCCACGACGACCGTTGCCCCTTCACGCTTG
>CAZAGD010000149.1:0-11229 GCA_964484485.1 uncultured Syntrophaceae bacterium | reverse complement strand
ACTATCGTGGTAAATAATTCCTTCTTGCAGAGCGGCCAAAGTGTTCGCCAATCCCATGCCGCGGGTATCATGAAAATGGGCAATGAAATCTACCTCCGGAAAGCGATCTTTCATTTGGGCAAAGACTTCCCGGACTTGTCTGGGGTTAGCCTCTCCTGTGGTATCACCAAGCATAATAGAGGTTGCTCCTTTGTCCAAATACCAATCCACAAGTTCGATCACTTTGCTTATGGGGACTTCTCCAGCTAAAGGGCAGCCAAAGGCTGTGCCTATGCAACCAATTACTTTGAGCCCAGATTGGCGGGCCCGTTTGACCACCTCGGCCAAAGTTGGTAAAGCTTCGGCAAAGGTTCTTTCTAAACTGGCTAAAATATAGTCTTCACTCGCTGCCCAGATGGCTGTGATCTCTTGAACTCCATATCCTTTTTCACAAAATTCCAAAAGGCGATCCAGGCCTTTATCATTAGGAACTACAGCGATAAAAGTAACATCTTCTGGTCTTTGAATACCCTGGAGAACTTCGTGGGCATCAGCAAATTGTTTGATTAATTTGGGATGAGCAAAAGAGGTCACTTCGATACGTTTAAACCCCGCTTCTATTAAGCGATTGATCATGAGTATTTTCTTTTCGGTGGGAATAAACTGCTCCTCGCCCTGCAGGCCATCACGTGCCCAGCATTCACAGATTTGCACGCGCTCGGGAAGTTGAAGCATATTTCTTCCTTTCTACCTATTTTTTCGAGAATAATGATTTATATATTTTTTGCCACCCAGCAGTGCTCCGGCCATTGCTATCCCTATTAGATCAGTGCGCCATTCCGGGACGGATAAAAGCATACCCGCAAAAATGTAACCTATCCGCTCAGGAAAATTTAAAATCCCTAAGCCCCTTAAGTATCCTTCCAAGGAGCTACTGATCAGAAATACCCCTAAAAAAGCGGTCAGCAAAGGGAAGAAAGTTTCCCGTAGAGGTTCTTGCAAAATGAGGGCGGGGTTAAAGACAAAATAAAAAGGAATAAAATAAATAACGGCTCCTAATTTCATGGCTTGCAGGCCGGTTTTTATTGGATCTGCTTGGGCTATGCTGGCCGCAGTTATCGCTCCTAAGGCTACGGGGGGAGTAATAAAAGAGACTAAACCCCAGTACATAACGAAAAGATGAACGGCTAAGGGTTTAAGACCGCTGGCAGTTAAAGCGGGGGCTAAGACAATAGCTAAAAATATATAACAAGCGGCGGCCGTCATCCCCATGCCCAGAATAAAACTTGTGAGCGCACCAATTAAAAGAAGCAAAAAAACATTCCCTCCCGCAAAACTGACTAACTCCCGCGAAAAAGAATGGGCTACGCCAGTCATGGAAAGGGCTCCAATGACTAAGCCTATCCCGCCCAAAAGGGCCACCAATTCCGATAAGAACTTGCCGATGCCCATAAGCAGGAGCTTAAATTTTTCTCCAGAAAGGCGGGTCTCTCTTTTTATCATGGCTAAACAGAGCAGAAGTAAAGAGGCATAAAAAGGCGCCCAGGCTTCGACTTTGAGGTAGAGGAGAAAGTAGACCAATAAAAAAAGAGCTAATAAATAAAACCAGCCATCTTTTAAAGTTCTATATAAAGACGGTAAATTTTTCTTCTCTAAGCCTTTTAAGCCCACGCGGGCAGCGTAACCATCAGCCTGCAAAAATAACCCCCAATAATAGAGCAAAGATGGAATAAGCGCGGCCAGACAAATCTTCCAATAAGGAATAGATAGAAAAGAGGCCATTATAAAAGCTGCCGTGCCCATAACCGGAGGCATGAGCGCGCCCCCGGTGGAAGCACAAGCTTCTATTGCTCCAGCATAATAACCCGGATATCCTGTCCGCTTCATTGTGGGGATGGTCATAGAACCAGTGGAGACTACATTAGAGATTACGCTGCCACTCATCGTTCCAAAAAGGGCACTGGAAATGACGGCTACTTTGGCAGGTCCTCCCCGCGATTTTCCCCAAAGAGCCAAGGCCAAATTTAAAAAAAACTTCCCCCCTCCCGTAAATTGGAGAGTCACGCCAAAGATCATGAAACCGATAAGCAAAGAGCCCACTACTTTCATGGGAATCCCCAAAATGCTCTCGACACTCATGGCATGATAACGAGCGGTAGCGAGCAGGGAAAAATCTCGCCCTTCTAAAAAGCCGGGCATAAGATTGGCAAATAACGGATAAAAAGAAAAGAAAAGGCAAGTGCCCATTAAGACACTTCCCGCTACTCGCCGCACCGCCTCCAGCAACAAAAACCAGAGCGTAAGGCTGAAGATAGTGGGTAAAGGAGGGGCTACAAATTCCCATCCTTTTTCTATAATTTGCAAACCATGGATAGCAAAATAAATGGAAACAAAAAAACATAGGAAAAAAAGAAAACCATCATAAAAAGGAACTTTTTCTTTATGATTATCTTTTGGGGCCGGGAAAATGAGGAAAGTTAGCGCTCCATAAAGGGCCAAAAGACAATAGTAATAACTTGTTTCCACCAGCATGAATCCAAATGGCTTTAAAAGGAAAATCTGCATTACCGCCAGAATGATGCCCAGAATAGAAAAAATTAGCAGGATCCTTTCCCATAATCCTTTAAGTTGGCGATGTCGCTCACTAACGATCATGATAACTCTTCTCTAATGAGCATAGCTTGGGAATGACCGAAGAAATTTTTAATATTCCCCCATCCAACCTCTGGCCTTCCTTCTTTCCAACCACATCTTGGGAAAATCTTTTTCTTTAACTCCTTTTTCAGTAGCTTCCGCTATTAACTTTTCCCATTCTTTTTTTACTTCTTCCATATGGGCCAAAAGCTTTTTATTCCATTCATCATATTCTGGTTTCCATATACCTAACTCTTTGTAATATTTGACAGCTCCTTCATGGAATGGGCAATTAGCTGGCGGAATACCCGATTTCTCAGCTTTCCAAAAAGGCATGGCTTTGTGGGCATCCTTATACAAAGGATAAGCTTCATTGATTGCTTTTACCAAGGCATAAACTTCTTGAGCACTTGTCTTTTCTAAGGTAACCATATTGGGGTACTTATATGACCACACTTCGTCAGGCTTACCTTTGGTAAAACTCGGACCATCATCCCACAAACACGGACTTAACCAGGGGGTAATGGCTTGCATGCGGGCCCAGCCTTCCTTATCTTGATGAGGGTAAATCACATGAGCGCAACCCCGCGGAGAATTGGCTAATTCATAGAGAAGGGGAGCATCATGGCCAGCAATGGCCGCATCTACTTTTCCTTCAATCAAACCTTTTAAAGATGCGGCATAACTGGGAAATTCAACTTTAACTACATCAACCATTGTTAATTTACCAAAAGCTAAGGTAGCTATTGCTTTCACATTCAAAGTCGAAGCTCCCGTTACCCAGGCTACTCTTTTCCCTTTTAAAGTATAGGGAGTGGTAATTCCGGATTCTTTGGTGACCGCCATGATGGTTACGAAAGGAACGGCCAACACTTGCCGCAAAGGTTGAGGGCCTAAACTCATGCTGTTACATTCATAAAGGCCTTCAATATAAAAAGCAGATTCATCTCCCATATTGGCGTAGGTGGCCGAACCAGTCAGCAATGGCAAAAATCGGCCAATGGATGTGCCTGAGGGTATCACCCGGATTTTAACGCCGTATTTTTTCATCAGCGCGTCAGCGATCGCTGCCGTTTGTACATAGCCCGTGGAACCCACATCATAGGCCGTCCAGAACATCCGGGAAGGTAACCCAGGCGAAGATTGCGCCATCAAGGTAGAAAAAAATATAAAGCTTAAAAAGCAAACTCCTCCCCCTATTCCTAAAATTTTTTTAAACATAATTTAAACCCTCCTCCCCTTTTTATTCCAACAGGTTCTATCCTGCTGACTTTCTTAAAATTTAATTCTTTTTGTTCACCTCTTAATAATTTCCATAGAGCCTTTTTAACTCCTTTTTATCTATCTTCCCTGCGGGGTTCTTTGGTAAAGTGGGGACGAATTCAACAAAACGGGGCTTTTTATAGCTGGCTAAATTTTCTTTGCAAAATTGGATTACTTCTTCTGGCGTAAGCGTTTGGCCATGACGAAGCGCAATAATAGCTTTCACACTCTCCCCCCAATAAGGATCGGGCACACCTATAACCGCGGCTTCTAAGATGGCGGGATGGGCCTGGAGTAAATCTTCAATCTCTCGAGGGTAAATATTGCGGGCTCCGCTGATAATCATGTCTTTTTTCCGATCGACAATATACAAATACCCATCTTCATCTTTTTTACCCAAATCTCCAGTATATAGCCATCCATCTCTTAAAACGTCGCGTGTATCTTCTGGACGCTGCCAATACCCTGCCATTGGCGAATTTAATTTGGCGACTATCTCGCCAATGCTTCCTGGTTCAGTTACTTCCCTCCCTTCTTCATCAACTAACTTAACTAAGGTCCCTAAGGTAGGCCGTCCAGCTGAGGCTAAACGTAGACGAGCTTTCTCATCTCCCCCTCGCGCTAAGCGATGATCTCGGGGTGAAAGTACAGTAATACCACTACCGCAACATTCAGTCGCCCCATACCTCTGCAAGAAATCACATTGAAACACTTGAAAGGCTTTTTCTAATGTGGAAAGGGGCATAGCTGATCCCCCGTAAATAATTAAACGCAGAGAGGAATAATCATACTTCCCTACATCGGGATGGTGAATTAAGGCATGAATCATAGTGGGGTAGGCATAAAGAATGGTAACTTTTTCTTTTTCAATCGTCTGCAAAAAGGCCAGTGGATCGAAAGAACTTTTAAGAATGAGGGTATTGCTCATCAAAAAAGCCCGAATGACCGTAGCAAATCCGCCGATATGGTAAAGCGGAACTGGACCAAGCCAGATATCGTCGTAGCTTTGCCCAGGGGTGTCAATTATAGTGCTCAGCAAGTTTTCATAAAAGGCCCGATGAGTATAGACGGCCGCTTTCGGCACACCTGTTGTTCCAGCAGTATAAAGGAGATTAAAAATTGCTTCGGGACGAACTCTTTTTTCCGGATTATAAGGAGATGATTTTTCTGTCCAGGCTAAGAAAGGAATTATCTTATCTTTCCCTTTTCCCAAAGAAAGATATTTTTTAATAAAAGGTAGCCTGGGGCTAAGGTCTAAAATGACTTCGCTGAAATCTTCCCCTACTATAAGGATGGTGGGTTGGCAATCCTGCAAAATAAATTCTAACTCCCGCGGCCGGAGAAGATTATTTATCATCACTAAGACCGCCCCACTTTTGGCCACTCCGAATATGCACTGAATAGCCCGCGGCGTAGTTTTTTCTAATACGGCCACTCTTAAACCTTCTTCTGCTCCCTGAGCTAAAAGGGCGTTGGCCATCCGATTACTTTCTTCATTTAACTGAGCATAAGAATAGCTCTCTTGCTCAAGGATTAAAGCTGTCTTCTTGGGAAAATTCACGGCATTAATAGCCAAGATGTCCCCAATGACCAATTTGCCTCCCGTCTAAAAATCAAGGGGTAAAAAAGAGACCCTTATTTTTTAATAACTTCCACCACCCCCTGGTCTCCATCAACGCGCACAAAATCTCCAGAAGAGATTACTTCTAAGGGGTTTTGATCTAGCCTATCAACTAAGGGAATATTTCCCATGGCTGCGCCTACCGCAATTATCGGTTCAGCTTCGAGGTTGATCATGGCCGCGGGGGCAGTCTTTCTTTTGGTCATGGCATAAATTATATAAGGGCCGGCTGTTGAGCCTTTGCCATGGGGAAAGATAAAAATTTTATTAGTTATAGATTGCCCTTCCAATTCATGGCCTTTTTCTACCACCACACCTTGATCAGGATTGACGCCTCCGAGAAAGCTTATGGGCTGGCGGGTAACTACGGCCTCCCCTTCCGCAACTCCTCCGATAATTTTTCTTCCCTTTAAAATAATCTTCATTTTTACCTCCTCCACTTACCTTGAATCGCTGCCCGCAAGCAATCTTGGGTATCGCCGAAAATTACATCCACCCGGCACGCTCCAGGTAGGAAATAGGCTCCTCGCGCAGAATTGATCGCTACCGTTTTAATCCCGGGAATTAAATGGAAAGGAGCTCCCGGTGATACGCAAAGGTCTGTAATTACTAATCCGCCTGCTCTCTCAATAATTTCCACGAATCCCATTTCTTTAGCCAGCCTCTTTATATGAGAAGACGTGGCTACCCAAAGGCGCGTATTCTCATGAATTTTTTGACCATCAAGAAATGCCGCAATATCTTTGATTTGGGAAAGACTACAATGGGGACAACCAAAACAGACTAAATCTACGTCTTCCTTTTGGGTAGTAGTTAATTTTTCAAAGGAGCTGTGCAGCTCTTTAATGCCCACAGCAATTGTCTCTTCGGGCTTTTTCCCACCCAAGGCTGCTTCCACGGTAGGAGCTTCCGGGGTTATGCCTACTAAATGACAAAGAGAAATGGCACCAGCCGTGGGCATGGGAGAGATGAGAAAACGGATTTGATCTTGGTTCAAATAAGGAGGAAGTCCGACTATTACTGGAGTTTTGTTCACCAAAGTTCGTCCAATATAAGAACCTATGGCTGAATATTGGGAAAGGGTTAAAGAGCGGTGATCCAAGCCAGAAAGGTCTACCAGCACTTGTCCGTAACGGTTTTCTTTTAGGTGTAAACCGTACTCGGGAGTAACTCCGGTTATGGCGGCAGCCACCACAGAAGGTGACCCTTCTCTGTTGCCCCTGGCGCCTAAAACAGAATTTACAAAAGTCGCTCCCGCTGACCCGCCCCAGGCGAAATGGGTACCGGGCAGGGGTAAGTTTCCCAGTTGATAAGGCAGGCAACTTCCTAAAGGAACGGCCCCCATTTTTAGGTAGACTTCATCGGTGCGCCGTTGATTGATCACCAACTGCTCGGGAAGCCCCATCTCTCGCCACAACTCGAAGTCAACAGAACAGGGATTAGTCGAAGTAAAAACCTGGAAGCGCGCTCCTCCTTGCCAAAGGTCTTTCATCCATTCTATATTTTCTTCTCCCGAAATCAAATAACTCCGTCCTCCTACATGGCAAGAAGAGACCGGGATCATTCGCTGCGCCCCGTAAATTTCTCCCAGGGTCACCAAAAGGCGCAGGGCACTTTGCGGGCCAGGGCCAAAAGCGCCATCGAGCATCTGTTTTTCCCTATCGGTTAGTTGCATAAATCCTCTCTTTCTTAATCAGCCAAAAGGCAAAATTAATTTTTTGTTTTCCCGGAACCCCTCATTGAAAAAGTTGGTTTTCTTAGTGGGCCCTTTTTATTTCCTGACCGTCGATCAGTTTTAATATTTCTCGCAGTTATAAAACCTCTCTTCTTTGGAAAGTGGTATCATCCCTCCAATTATGCTCAATGATTGATTCCCTTTTGAAGCCGCTATGCTCTTAAAGTAAAAAAGAATTAGCCGCTAAGAACTTCTTTAAATTCTGAGCTGCCTGGAGAATATGTTCTTCCATAGCCCAACGAACTTGAGTAGGATCTTTTTTCTCCACAGCTCTTAGGATTTTTTCGTGATCGGCCGTGTTCCGCTCCCTTTGCCCGGGAATAGCCAAAATAATTCGCCAATAACGAGCAAAGTAGTCCCTCTGATTTTTAATTAAATTTTGCAGCCGTTCATTGCCGCACCTGCTAATAAAAAATTGATGGAAATCAATGTTAAGCTTTTGCCACTCTTCGGGAGTTTTTTGCAGGGTTTGTTGGAGTTGGTTTTGTAATCTTTTTAGCCCCTGCAGATCACGACGATTCATTTTCTTGACGGCTAAGCTGGCCGCCAGCCCCTCTAAAGTAGCTTGAATTTCATAAATTTCCTCAATATCTTCTAAGGAAAAACGCGTAACCTCCGCTCCCCGGTAAGGAATTATCTTGACCAAACCTTCCAACTCTAACTGTTTAAGTACTTCGCGCAAAACCGTGCGGCTAACTTTCAATTCCTTGGCTAAAGCGTATTCAATAAGGCGCGCCCCTGGAAGAAGGCGCCCAGAGAGGATTTGTTTTTTTAGATCTTTATAAATCTCCTCACGGAGCGGCTTATGGACTGGCTTTGTTTTCTGAGGGGTCATGAAGAGTCCTTCTTAATTAGCAATATTGTTTACAATATTGTCTAAAATTTGTCAATTAAAAAATAATAATTTTTTGATTTCCTCTTCCTTATCCCCTTGCTGGGGACCTGCGGAGATGGCGAGGAAGGAGAAGAATTTCCTTTTTATCCTGGTGAGCGGTCTTCAATTAAAATTATGGGGCGGAGTATTTGCTCATTTTTGCTTGCCTGATGGACAATCTTGCCCAATCCGCTAATGGCCCAGATTCTTATTTTGGAGTTGGGAATAAACTTAATTATTCAAAATCTAAGGGCTTTTTTATAATAAAATTCCTTGGCTTAATTTATGCATATATTAGATAGGATTTTCTTGGGGAAAGGAAAGTTAATTATGCATGGGGAGCTGAGCTTAGATCAACTATTGAAATTAAAAAGACAGGACCAAGGCCTTTCTTTAGAAGAGATTGCCCAAATTACCCGGATTTCTCTGTATAATCTACAATTTTTAGAAAATGACCAATACCAGCTTCTTCCCGGAGAGGTCTATACCCGGGGTTATCTAAAAAGTTATGCCCGCGTGCTGCGTTTAGATCCGGAAGAAGTTATTAAAATCTACCATCAGCAGCGGCACTACCAAAATATGCTCAGCAAGCCGGCCTTTTCTCTTCCCCATTCTCTTTAAACCTTACTCGAATTTCCTGGGGAATCTATTTTGCTTATTTATTAATCGGTGCAATTAAATATTTACAGTTATCACTCTTATCTTACTCCGTGGTCTGGCTTTATCGAGTTTACCAAATGAAATTGTGCCGTAATTCCACATAAGAAATAAAGCCAAATGCGGCAAGGGACAAGCCCTTGCCCTACGTTTGAGATTTTTTTAATTTCTCGTAGGGCAAGCCCTTGAGGCTTGCCGAACCACGCCTTAAGATGGCGTTTATTTTATGCTCCCATTATTAATTTTAATCCTTCCATTTCCAAGGAGTGAATTTAGTATCCCGGTCGAAAAAATCTAATCCTTCTATTCTCTTCAAATAATTAACGAAGAGATAGGTTAAGGGGGTAACCGCGGCTTCATAAAAGGATTTCAACAACCATTGGGTTAAAATCAATCTTCCAAGTGCCCCCATAGGGATTAATCCATAGAACGCTAAGGAGATGAAAACCCCTGAATCCGCCAATTGCCCTACCAACGTCGAACTTATCATCCTCAGCCACAAATGTCTTCCGGCCGTAACCACTTTCATCTTGGCCAGAACAAAGGAATTAAGGAACTCGCCCAAGAGATAGGCTATAAAAGAAGCGAAAAGAAGGCGCGGCGTAAATCCGAAAATGGCCGCATAGGCCTGTTGCGCTAAGCCCGGATCTTGCCATGGTCCTATATTCCAAAAAGGGGCAGGCGGTAATTGAATACTGACCCAAATTATTAAGACGGCCAGCAGATTACATCCAAAACCAATCCAGATGACCTGGCGGGCTCGCGCATAACCATAAACTTCTGTAAGGATATCCCCAAAAATATAGGAAATGGGGAAGATTATTATAGCAGCGGGAAGGGAAAAAGGACCAATAGAAATTAATTTGACCGCAATTATATTGGAGATTATTAAGCTGGTAACAAAAATTGCCGTAATGGTGGGCAGCCAGCGGAACTTATTCATCTTGCTTTTTATACTCGGCGTCTACGGTTATGGAGATACCGCCCCGGACAGCAAATTCAGCTGTTACTTTGCACCAACGAGGCTGCAGCACTTTAACCAGTTCGTCTAAAATAACATTGGTAACATGTTCATGGAAAACGCCGCGCTGGCGAAAGGACCAGAGGTATAATTTGAGGGATTTGGATTCGAGAATCTTTTTGGCCGGAATATATTGGATGGTCAGCTTGGCAAAGTCAGGCTGACTCGTAGCTGGACAAAGGCAGGTAAATTCTTCCGTGCGCAGAGTAACTACGTAATTCCGTTCTGGATGATGATTGGGAAAGGTCTCTAACCTTTGCCTGGGCTGCCTCTTTTTTTTCCCTAAAAGAGTTAAACCCGCTAAATCTTCTTTGGCCGTCATTTTGGACATAAAGTTTTACCTTTCCCCTTTAAACCTGCAGTGTTCCTTGAAAAATGGTCACTGCCTGCCCACTCAATAAAACCCTTGATTCTTGGAGAGTAACTTTAATTAGGCCTCCCCGCGGAGAGGCTTGATAAGCGAGGAGCTCGTCTTTCCCTAAGCGTTTTGCCCAAAATGGCCCCAGACAACAATGAGCGGAACCAGTTACAGGATCTTCATTTACCCCTACTTGGGGGGCAAAAAATCTGGAAATAAAATCATATGGTCCCTTTTCAGCTTTACTCGTGACCATTACTCCTCTTACGGGCAGGTTCTTGAGCAGAGCAAAATCCGGCTGCAATTGCCAAACTTCTTCTTCTTTGGCCACTAACACGAGATAATCAAATTTATTCCGCCCTAAATATTTAATTTCTACTCCTAAGGCTTTGGCTAATCCCGACGGCTCGGCAGTTGGTTCTTCTGGCTTGGCCGGGAAATCCATTTCAATCCACTCACCTCTTTTTTGGGCCGTCAATAAGCCGCTCCGGGTAGAAAAAAGCGCTTTTTGCTCTGCAGGCAGGTACCCTTGTTCCCACAGAATGTGGGCGCTGGCCAAAGTGGCGTGACCGCAAAGATCTACCTCTACCATAGGGGTAAACCAGCGCAATTTAAAAAGTTCTCCTTCGCGAAGGAGAAAAGCCGTCTCGGATAAATTCATCTCTCGGGCCACATTCTGCATCCATTGATCTTCCTGCGGATTATCTAAAATACAAACTGCGGCGGGATTTCCTTTAAAAGGTTGAGAAGTAAAAGCGTCAACTTGAAAGATTTGCGTTTTCATCAATTATCTCCATGAAAAATCTTTTATATACCTTTATACCGAAAATATCCCTAATTTAAACTAAAAGATCAAGAAAAATCTTTTTTATCCTTATGACTACGCCCTTTTCTTCCCCAGAGACTGTGACGAAAGGGCAAAATGGGCTAGAGGCAGGCGAGGGCGGGCCCACTTCTACTCCCTTCGCTACCCCCCTGCCAAAGGGGCAATTAAGGTGACGTTATCTTGGTCTTTTAAGATAGTGTCTTTAAGTCGGGGTTGATTATTTACCAAAATGAACCCAATTTCCCATTCTGGTAATTGCAA
>CAZAGD010000148.1:0-18750 GCA_964484485.1 uncultured Syntrophaceae bacterium | reverse complement strand
GCAAATCGATTATCTGAGTTTCTGAGGTAGCTAATCGTTCTATCTCGGCATTCTGGCCAACTTTAAAGATGCGCCCGAACTGCACGGCTAAAGCTTCGGCTGGCGGAGCACCCGGCTCCATCGTCAAGATCTTCCCATTCTGGAATATCTTCTCCATAAACCCTCCCTTTAATTTACTAAATAGGTTATTAGAAGTGCCTTAATTTTTAAAATGTGGCTTAGACCTACTAAATATTGCATAACTTTCTTCCACTTTATAATAGGCAAAAAGTAATTTCCAATTATGGCAGATTTTCAAGTTTATTTGCTGCCAATAGCCATAGCTATCTTCTTAGCCATAATTTCATATAATTTAAGGTATAGATTGTCAAGCTTTTTAATTTCGCCTCTCCCCCTCCCGCCTGTTAGCTGCTAGCGAGAATTATTAAAACTGTTAGACGGTTGGGGAATCATAACCTTGACGGAGAAGAATTTTGTGGAGTATATTATTTATAAAGAGAATTTCCAGAAAGGATTTTCCGTGACTAAGGCTTTAAAAAATAAAAAACCTCGCAATATCGAAGAGCTAAAAAAAGCAAATTACCCTCTGCGCACAGTAAAAGAAGAATTGCGCAAAAATTTGATGGCCAAGATTCAGCGGGGTGAGGAATTATTCCCAGGTATTATTGGCTATGAAGAAACGGTTATTCCGCAGATTGAAAATGCCATTCTTTCGGGACAAGACATTATTTTCCTTGGCGAACGTGGCCAGGCTAAAACTCGGCTCATTCGTAGCTTAGTGAATCTCCTTGATGAAGAGATCCCCGCCTTAGCCGGCTGTGAAATAAACGACCATCCTTATCAGCCTATCTGTAAAAGTTGCCGAGAGAAAATAAAAAGTTTGGGAGATCGGGCGGAAATTGTGTGGCTAAGACGGGAGCATCGTTATGGAGAAAAATTAGCTACGCCGGATGTAACTATCGCTGATCTGATCGGGGAAGTTGATCCCATTAAAGTTGCCGAAGGCCGCTATCTCTCTGATGAATTAACCATTCATTATGGCCTTATTCCGCGGACTAATCGCGGCATATTTGCCATCAATGAGCTGCCGGATTTAGGCGAAAAAATTCAGGTTGGCCTTTTCAATTTAATGGAAGAAGGGGATGTGCAAATTCGCGGCTATAAAGTTCGTCTCCCCTTAGACATTTATCTCGTGGCCAGTGCTAACCCAGAAGACTACACTAACCGCGGCCGAATTATTACCCCTCTTAAAGATCGTTATGGCGCTGAGATCCGCACCCATTATCCGAAAACCTTAGAAGCTGAAATTCAGATTATGGAACAGGAACGGAACAAATTTAATGACGACGGAGATTTTCGCACCTACGTTCCTCCTTACTTAAAAGAACTCATTGCCGAAATAACCTCTTTAGCCCGCCAGTCCCCGGAGATAAATCAACGCTCAGGTGTATCGGTACGCGTCTCCATTGCTAATTACGAAAGTGTGATTAGTAATGCCTTACGCCGAGCTTTGCGGTTGGGCGAAAAGGAAGTAGTGCCGCGCATTAGTGATCTTCCTTATCTCGCTGCTTCTACCGAAGGCAAAATAGAATTGGAAGCAACGGACGATGATCGCGGCCGCCATCTTATCGAAAATCTTATTGCCAAAGCTACGCTGAACACTTTCAATCGCTACTTCGATGTGCATCAGTTTGATAGCCTTTTAGCCAAATTCAAGACGGGCTGGTCCATCGAAGTCTCCGAAAGAATGAAATCTTCTATTTATGCGGAAAAAACGAGGGAAATGCAACTGGGAAGTACGGAAATAAACGGACTTTGGGAAGGTCTAAAAAAACTGCAATGTGACCAATCTCCCGCAGCCATTGCCTCCGGATTGGAGTTCATTTTAGAAGGTTTATATTTGCACCACCGTTTACAAAAAGAAAAATTACCAGGAAAAATGGCCTACCATGGTTAACTTTTTCCTATCTTTAAAATTAAAAAATTAGAGGGAAAAAATAAATGGAACCAATAAAAGGATCGAGCGAAAGGAAACTCCCTTCTCCAAAATCTTTAGACGAATTAATGAAGCTACTTTTAAAATTAAATACTAAATTGCGCGAAAAGCTTTCTCCCCGGAAGAAGAAAGAAACGCCTGAAAAAATGGATGTGGTGATTATTATTATGACCAGTCAAGAGGAAAAATCCAAAACCTCAAAAGCTACCAAAACAGGAAAAAGACAATTTCCTAAAGAGGATTGGATAGAAGATCTCGTTGAAGATATTGAAAAGAATATATCTTCTGAATAATAAATTTGATTAATTAAATTCGCCTTACCTAAATCTTCCAAGGGAAAAGATTTTAAATAATGGGCAACTGGCCGAGGGAAAATTTTATTCCAAACGGAGATGTTCTAAGTAAAACTTTCGCCCTACGATGAGAAATAGTTCTCTCCCTTGGAGATCTCTGGAAAAACGACTTTTTGGTCACTCCCACGAAAGCGGAAGTCCAGAAATGCCTTGAAAATACTGGATTCCTGCCTGCTTCATGCCTGCTTCATGCCTGCTTCCTGCCTGCTTCAGCCTGCTTCAGCCTGCTTCATGCCTTCGTAGGAATGACGGAACTGCATCCTGAGGGACATTTTCAGGGATCTCCTATATTTTTTCTTGACAATTTACTTTCATTTTATTTATTATTCATCATACTTTAACCCCCATTGAGAAAATTTTTAAACAAGGAGGTACTGAAAATGAAGAAAAATCTTATTATCGGCTTTTTAATCATTTGCCTATGTCTCTCCCTATCTTCACCGGTTATGGCTAAAGAGAAATTAAAAATAGGCGTAATGCATTCTATAACCGGCGCTTTCGCTCTTGCCGGAGGTCTTGCTGGTCAACGTGGAGCTTTAGTAGCTATCGATATGTGGAATGCCCGCGGCGGTATCCTCAACAAATATGAAATTGTACCTGTGGAAGCTGATGCCCAATCTAACCCAGATGTAGCCATCCGGGAAGCTGAGCGTCTTATTAATGTGGAGAAGGTCCCAATTATTGTCGGAATTTACTCCAGCGCTATAGCCGTTCCTTTAGCCCCCATCTGTGATAAGAACAACACTATCCTTTGGATTACCATTGCCATCTCCGACAAAGTTGTCGAAGGGAGAAATCTTAAATATGTCTTTCGTCCGCAAGCCATGGGCTCTCAATGGGGACAAAGCTCTGTAGAATTTCTCAAAGATAACGTAAAAAAATTAGGTTATAAAAGTCCGAGCGAAATTAAAATTGCGGTCACTTACGAAGACGGTCCCTATGGAGTTAGTGTAAAAACTGCAAATTTAGCCCAAGCTGAAAAATATAAAATGAATGTGGTGCTTACCGAAGGATATGATCACAAAACCAAAGATTTATCCTCCTTAGTCCTCAAACTGAAAGCAGCTAAGCCGGATGCAGTTCTGAATACCGGCTATTATCCTGATATTGTTCTTTTTATGCGCCAGGCTCGGGAATTGGGCTTCAAAACGAAAGCCTTAATTGGTCACGGAGCGGGCTATGCCAACTTCCCCAACCTGGAAGCCCAACTGGGAGGAGAAATGGTTCAATATGTCTATAATATAGATCCTGCTCCAGCTCAAAATCTCGATAAGAAAAAATTGCAAAAAGAAATAGGGCCAGTAATTGACGAATTTTTAAAACGGTATAACGATAAATATAAAGAACCATCCCCGCCGGCCCATGCCACGATGGGTTTTGGTCATACTTGGATCCTTCTCCAAACTTTAGAACATGCCGTAAAGAAGTACGGTACACCCACTCCCGATAATATTCGCAAAGCTGCCTTAGAAATTGACATCCCTGACGGAGGAACTCCCTCTGGTTATGGAGTTAAATTTGCTCCTCCTGATCACAAATATGCTGGCCAGAATTTAAGATGTTATCCAGTGGTTATGCAATGGGTGAAAGGCAAAATAGAGATCGTATGGCCGGAAGCCTTAAAGACCATAGATGCTAAGCTGCCTGCTCCCCCTGATTGGCCCCTGGCCGTCAAATAAGCAAAAATTCCTGCCCCGCCTTTGCTTGCCATGCTTAGGCGGGGATTTTCAATTTTAAATTTCCCTTAAACCCTGATTTTTTAAGCGAGGGAAAAAGAGAGCAATATGTTGGAAATTATCCAAGTTGATAAGTTCTTTGGCCATTTTCAAGCTTTAAAAGGGATCAACCTCCAGGTGGTTGAAGGAGAATTTCGCGGCTTAATCGGTCCCAATGGTTCTGGCAAAACCACTATCTTCAATGTTATCTCCGGAGTATTCCCTGCCACTTCTGGACAAGTTAAATTTTTGGGAAAAGATATTACCTATCTTACACCTGACCAGATCTGCCAGGCAGGTATTACCAGATCTTTCCAGATTCCTCGGCCTTTTAAAGAGATGACGGTTATTGAAAATGTAATGGTGGGTGTCTTCTTCGGCAAAGGCCAGAAAAAGACCACCAATGCTCGGGCCAAAGAACAAGCACAGAAATGGTTGGATTTTGTAGGATTAAAAGTGGATGAGCAGACTATGCCTGGAGAACTTACAGCCGGTAATTTAAGGAGGTTGGAACTTGCCCGGGCTTTAGCTACTAATCCCCGACTGCTTTTAGCAGATGAAGTAATGAGTGGTCTAAACCAAGAAGAAATCGAGCAAGCTTCGCAGGTCTTAAAAAAAATCCACAAGGAAATGGGGATCACGATCATTTGGGTGGAACATATAATGAATGCTTTGATGAACTTAGTAGAACGGGTAACCGTATTAGATTATGGACAGATTATTGCCGAAGGGACCCCCGAGGAGGTTTCTCGTAATCCTATAGTCATCGAAGCCTATTTAGGAGAAGAAGAAAAGGCATAGCATGCTGGAGATTAAAAATATAGATGTTTATTACGGGGAATTTCAGGCTCTTTTCACCGTCTCCATGAAAATTTCTGAAGGAGAAACGGTGATCACGGTTGGTCCTAATGGAGCAGGTAAATCGACTCTTCTGAAATCAATTTCTGGCCTCCTGCAACCGCGGAATGGCTCAATTACCTTTTTGGGTCAACGTCTGGATGGCCTTCCGGCTCACGAAATTGTAAAGTTAGGAATAGCTCATGTTCCGGAAGGGGGGCGACTCTTTCCCCGTTTGACAGTCATGGAAAATTTAAAAATAGGCTCCTACCTGCCCCGAGCCCGCAAAGAATTTAAACAAGCCTTAAAAGAAATTTACCAGCTCTTCCCCGTCCTTGATGAACGGAAAAGGCAATTAGCTGATACCTTGAGTGGTGGGGAAAGGCAAATGCTGGCCATTGCTCGCTGTTTAATGTCTAAACCTAAATTAATCCTTCTGGATGAACCATCCTCTGGCTTGGCTCCCCGGGTGGTTTCCCGGGTCTTTGAATTTGTCCATCAAATTAAAGCCCAAGGATACTCAATTCTCATGGTGGAGCAAAATGTACGTAAGGCCCTGCAACTTTCTAACCGGGCTTATCTTATGGAATCGGGACGGATTCATAAAGAAGGCACAAAACAGGATTTTTTGGAAGATCCTTATATCAAAAAAGTTTATATTGGTATGTGATTTATGTTCGAACTTTACGCTAACGCCATCGTCAATGGGATTTTGTTAGGTGGAGTGTTTGCTCTTCTGGCTTTTGGGATGAATTTAATTTTTGGAGTGGTAAAAATAATTCATCTCGCCTACGGGCAATGTGTCATGTTAGGTATGTATATGGTTTACACCTTAGTAGTCCAACTGAAATTGCCTGTCTTTTTGGCTTGCCTGCTCACTCTGCCAGTCATGGGCCTAATTGGCATTATTTTACAATGGTTAGTGATTAACCCTCTTCTCAAAGCCAAAGCCAACCCTTTAACCCAGCTTTTAGCCTTAGCTGGTTTGACTATCGTCGTGGAGAACATGGCGCAAGTGATCTGGGGGGCAGATCTCCGGGGTGTAAACATTCAGCTTCCTTTGATTAGTATCGCCAATATTTTCCTGCGGACTTCTAATCTTATTGCTTTTGGGGGAGCTTTACTTACCTTGTTAGGGCTTTACTTGTTCCTCAACCGAACTTACTTAGGTTTAGCCATTCGTTCCATAGCTCAAGATGTGGAAAGTGCCCAACTTATGGGTATTAATCCGAAAATAATTTACTATATTACTATGGCTATGGGTGGCCTTCTTACGGGGGTTATTGCCGCTTTCTTTTCTCCCATCTATGCGGTTCACCCACATTTTGGTGGCAGTTTTACCATGATGGCTTTCATAATTGTTGTCTTAGGAGGAATCGGTAACTTATTAGGAGGCTTTATCGGGGCCTTTGTAATTGGGGTAGTCACTTCTTTGGCCGCTGTCTTAACTTCTACAGAAATTGCCGACATTGTAGCTTTGGTTATTTTTATTGCGGTAATCCTCGTTCGTCCCCAAGGACTTCTGGGCATTCGCGTTTCCAAATAGGAGGTTTTCTTTTGCGGGCAAATTATCCATTGATCCTAATTTTTATGGGCGTTATTGCTTTTCCCCATTTAGTGTCTTCTCCTTATTTAATTCATATTGGCACCCTAATTTTCATCTGGGCTTTCATAACCACTTCTTGGTCCTACATGGGACGGTTTGGCCTTGTTTCTTTGGGCCATGGAGCATTCTTAGGAGTGGGAGCTTATACTTCTGGGTTGCTTTTTAACTCCTTTGGCCTTTCTCCTTGGATCGGGATGTTATTGGGAGGTTTGGCTGCGGTTTTATTGGCTATAATTATTGGTTATGCTTGTTTTCGCTTTGGGGTCATCGGTGACTATTTTGCTTTAGTAACTTTAGCCCTGGGAGAAGTGGTATCTAAAACAATTATTGCCTTTCGAGACGTTACTGGTGGATCATTGGGGTTTACCTTAAAGTCCAAAGGAACTTCCTTTTGGTACCTTCAATCCGAAGAGAAGATTCATTTTTATTATGCTTCTTTAGCCTTTTTGATTCTGGCCTTGCTCATCTGGAGGTGGATTGATCGTAGTAAAATGCAAAAAGCTTTGCGGGCGATAGGAGAAGATGAAATTGCCGCTTCCACTTTGGGCGTACCAATTATCCGCTATAAGATGGTCATTACCATGATTAGTGCTTTCATGACCGCTATTGGGGCAGTACTTTACGCTCAATATATTACTTATTTGAATCCGCATACCCTCTCTGGCGTTGCTCCTTCACTGGAAATTGCTTTTAAAGCCATTTTAGGCGGCATGTTTAGTTTATGGGGCCCAGCTGTCGGTACTGCTCTCACTGTTTCTTTAGAAGAATATTTTCGGGTGGTCTATGGCGGAACTTTTGTGGGATTTTCCCAAATCATTTACGGATTAGCTTTAGTTCTTTTAATAATCTTCCTACCCAAAGGAATATACGGATCCTTAGAGGCTTTTTTCAAACGGGCCAAAGATCATTAAAATATTATCACCCTTCCTATCTTGATTTTTTATTGTTTTTTTGCTAATCATGGGAAAAATTCTTACCCTTAAAAATCCAAAAAAGGGGGGGGAAAGCTATGGTCGTTGCCTCCAGTATCAAACCCGGCATGGTTTTAAAATTTGAAAAAAAGCTTTTTAAAGTTTTATCAACAGAATACCATATGGGCGGTGGGAAGATGGGCGGATTAGTTCATGTAAAACTAAAAGATCTTAAGACTGGCCTTTTTCTGGATCGCAAGTTTAAGCCCGAAGAGAAATTGGAGGATGTAGATCTAGCCCGAAAAACGCTGGAATACCTTTATAAAGATGCCGATGGCTACTATATGATGGACCCTGAATCCTACGAACAAATTCAAATAAGTCCGAGCCTGTTGGAACCTTTTGATCCTTTTTTGCAACCAAACATGAGATTGGCTGTCGAATTCTTGGGGGATGAGCCGGTGAATGTGCTCTTTCCCGAATGGGTGGACTTGGAAGTCGTCTCCACACCTCCCAGCTTGAGTAGTCTGCAGGACGAAGTATATAAACCAGCCACGCTGGCTAACGGCCTGGTCATTCAAGTGCCCCAATTTATTAAGGAGAAAGATATAGTTCGGGTTAGTGTGGCTACTAAAAAATATTTAGAAAGGGTCAAAAAATAATCTTGCCCAAATTTTGCCGCAAGAATCTTACGCCTTTTCTATAAAATTATTATAGATTAACTGAAAGGAGGATGGCTTCATGATTAAAGGCGATGAATATCGGGCGCGTATCGCTAAACTTAAACCGAATGTTTATATGGGCGGACAATTAGTTGATCGTTTTGATCCTCGCTTAATTGGGGGCATTAATATAATGGCGGCCACTTATGATTTTGCTTTTGACCCTGAATTTCAGGGAATCGGCGTGGCGACGTCTCACCTTACGGGAGAGAAAATAAACCGTTTTTGCCACATTCACCAAAATATGGAAGACTTGCTCCTCAAGCAGAAGATGACCCGACTTTATTGCCAAGAGGTCGGGGGTTGCATCCAAAGGTGTATGGGCATAGATGCTTTAAACGGCATTTCCATAGTATCCTACGAAGCAGACCAAAATTACGGTACGATATACTACAAGAATTTTAAAAAATTTATGGAAAGAGTACAGAAAGAAGACCTGGCTCTAAATTGTGCCCAGACAGATGTCAAAGGTAATCGTCCTTGGCGGCCTCATGAGCAGAAGGATCCCGATCTTTACTTGCGCGTGGTGGAAAAAAGAGCAGATGGTATCATCGTCAATGGAGCCAAGGCCCATAACTCATGTTCTGTTTATGTAGATGAAATCGTGGTTATTCCTACTCGCTCTATGACCCCGGAAGAAAAGGATTGGGCTGTAGCATTTGCCTTACCTGCTGATTGGGAAGGAATAACCATTATAAATGTCGCTTATTACCCTCCCCAGAGAAGGCAACTCCATTGTCCATATGAGAATTTCGGTATCAGCCACTCGATTACAGTTTTTGATCATGTTTTTGTGCCTTGGGAAAGGGTCTTCCTGTGTGGAGAAACAGAATTGGCTGGCAAATTAGCTCTTCTTTTTGCCCTCTATCATCGGCATAGTTATACAGGCTGTAAAGCGGCCTTATCGGAAATCCTCACCGGGGCCACGGCTTTAGCCGCCGAATATAATGGCATCGATCGAGCCCAACATGTGCGGCACACTTTAGCTGACATGATCCAGGTCGTCGACCTCATCTTTGCCGCTGGCGTGGCCAGCGCTGTATACTCTAAAAAAGCTCCCTCCGGCACGTGCATTCCTGATTCTAATTTCTGTAATGCTGGGCGGATGCTAGCTGGAGAATCAATTTATGGGGAATATGAAGCTTTAGCGGCCATCTCTGGCGGTTTGACGGCCACCTTGCCCGCTGAAGCTGATTTCTACAATGAAAAAACAAAACCTTTTTTAGAAAAATATATTATGCGTGTGCCGGAAATTCCGGCGGAATATCAGCATCGCGCTTTTCGCCTTTTCCAAGATATGATGGCCTCAGCTTGGGGCGGTCACAAATTGATTGATGCCCTCCACGGCGGCGGTTCTCCGGTGATTGAAAAAGTAGCTATTTACCGCGATCATGATTGGGAAAGATCTAAAAATATCGTAAAAAAACTTGGTGGAATTCCTTATACCGGATCAACAAAAACATTTGAACGTAAAATACCCTGGTTAAGTTGAGAAAGGAGAAAGTATGGACTATCAAGCTTTCGTAAAGGAACAGATAGAATATATCAAAAAAGAAGTGGGTGACGGTTTGGCCATCAATGCCCTTAGTGGCGGTGTGGATAGCTCAGTAGTCACTGTTTTAGGTCACCGAGCTTTGGGAGATAGATTAAAGACTGTTTTTATCGATAACGCCCTCATGCGCCAAGGTGAACCTGAGAGGGTTAAACAAATTTTTGCCGAAATGGGCATCCCAGTGCGCATAGTGGAAGCCAAAACTGAATTTCTGAACGCCTTGAAAGGATTGACTGATCCTGAAGAAAAACGAAAAGCCATAACCGAGACTTTTTACGCTAAAGTCTTTAAGAATCTTGTTAAAGAAACGGGGGCCAAAAATCTTTTGCATGGGACTATTTTGACTGATATCGAAGAGACTGTAGCTGGTATAAAGCGCCAACACAACATTCTGGCCCAAATGGGCATAGATCCCGAAAAGGAATTTGGCTACAAAGTTTTGGAACCATTGCGTACCTTAAGAAAAGACGGAGTTAGGGAAGTAGCCAAAGTATTAGGATTGCCTGAAGAGATTACGAAAAGGATGCCTTTCCCTGGTCCTGCTTTAGCAGCGCGCATCGTCGGCGAGGTTACCGAAGAACGTCTCGATCTTATTCGCGCAGCTACTGCCATAGTGGAAGAGGAACTCCAGGAAAGTGGCGCATTTCAGTATTTAGCTGTTTTACTTAATGACCGAGCCACTGGAATTCGCGATGGTCAAAGAGAATTCGGTCATATCATTGTAGTTCGCTGTGTCTATAGCATAGACGCCCGTACGGCGACCGTAGCTGAACTTCCTTGGGGGAAACTGCACCATCTCAGCCAGCGGATTACTTCCCTTAAAGGCGTGAATCGGTGCCTTTATGACTTAACCCCCAAGCCACCGGCTACTATTGAGTATATTTAATTTTTTAATTATCTAAGCGCTTAATGATGGGAATTTTGAGGAATTTTACTCCTTCCTCCTTGAGGATTTTTTCTTCTTCGGGAAGAGCCATTCCTCTTATATTCCTTTGGGGAGCTTCACCATAATGAATTTTTAAAGCTTCGCGGGCGAAATCTAATCCTACATCCTCGAAATTCTTTTCCACGTATTCGCTGATTATCTGCATCATCTCTAAAGAAACGTTTTTTTCGGGAGTGGTTTCTTTATTTCTATCTCCTCGGCGCAAGCTGTCTTCCTTATATCGTCTGATGGCGATGGGAGAGATGGCTTTTTCCACATGGTTGTCTTCACAAATCGGGCACATAATTAAACCAAAGGCCTTCTGTTCTTCAAAGGACTGGTTGCTTTTAAACCAGCATTCGAATCTATGTCCGTTGGCGCAAACAAGGTCAAAAGCAATCATTTACCTTCACCCCTTCTAAGAAAATATTATAATTTTTCCTTGATTGTCCGTCCAGTTAATTTTTTGAGATCTCGGCAAAAGTCCTTCGGGATGTAATTACGTCATTCGGGCGCAGGCAGGAAGCAGGCAGGAATCCAGTATCTTCAAGGCATGTCTGGACTCCTATTTCCGCGGGAGTGACGGAGAAGTCGTTTTTTCAGAGATCTCTTATTAAATGATTGACAAGATTTATTTTTCAAGCTTATAAATTAATTATCTTTCCTCATTAAAATTGTTGGAGTTTAGGAGGCTAAAGATGGCGAAAGTAGCCTTAATTAAAGGAGATGATCGACAAAAAAATATCCGCCGCGCTCTGGAGCTAATCAAAGAAGATATTAAATTAAATGGCCGGCATCCAGTAATAAAGATCAACATGGTATCTACCTATACCCCTTTAAGCGCCACTCATCCGCAAGCAGTGCGGGCCGTGGTAGAGTTTCTAAAAGATATGGGGGAAAATCATATTACCATCGCTGAAGGAGCCACTCTGGGAACAACCGCCCGGGGCTTCCGGGAATATGGTTATTATGACCTGGCTAAGGAATACGGCCTGGAGCTGATCGATTTAAACGACTCTTCTTCGTGGAAGGTTGCTTACGTGATCCATCCTGACCTGAAGCCGCACCCTGTAAAAATAGCCCAAGAAATGCTGGATCCCCATAACTACATCATCTCCCTGACCCGCTTGAAGACCCATTTACAAGTGGGGGTTACGCTCACGGCTAAAAATGTGATCATGGGTTCCATTCTTATCATGGATAAAAATCGCTTGCATCCTACTGAGGCCGGCAACCGGGTCTTGGACTTCAATCTTTTTAGCATCATGCAACATCTGCATATAGACTTGGCCATTCTTGATGGCTTCGAAGGCATGCAAGGCAATGGACCAATTGCTGGGGAACCAGTAAACCACCAAGTAGCTATTGCCGGAACAGATTTTTTAGCGGTAGATAGAGTTGGAACCGAAGTAATGGGCATTGACTTCGATATGATTCGCTACCTCAATTTTTTATGGGACCAAGGTTTCGGCGAAGGCGATTTGCAGAAAATAAAAATTTTAGGGGAAAATATCGAAGATTGCCGCCTCGCTTATCGCCTTTCACCTCGTTTCCTCAAATGGCGGCGTCAAGAACAAAAGGGAATATATCAAAATTTAGCCTGGGAACTTGGTTAAAATCTCCGCCAAATTTTAAATTTAAACAATTTTGTTTTCCAAAAACCCTAATCCGGAAATCTTTGCTTTGACTACATCCCCCTTTTTTAAAAAGAATTTATTTGGATCTGGCTTACGAAAGAAAGCCACACCCCCAGGAGTGCCGGAAGTAATTATATCACCAGGTTCTAACGTCATCTGCGACCAATATTCGATTAGCTCTGGAACTTTAAAGATCATCTGCTCGGTAGAGGATTTTTGTCTTGGCTCAGGCTCATCATTTACCCATAGTTCCATTGCTAAATTGTGCACATCAGGAATTTCATCTATGATCACCAAGTAAGGACCTATAGGGGCAAAGCCATCAAAACTTTTTCCTAAAAGAAGCAGCCTCTTCTCCATCTCTTTTAATTGAATATCCCGCGCGCTTAGATCATTCATGATCATATATCCTCCTATGTATTCATAGGCTTTTTCCTTGGGAATATTTTTTCCCTCCTTACCTATTACCAAGCAAAGTTCTATTTCATAATCAAGTTGGCTTATGGAAGAAGGGTAAGGTATGAGGTCATATGGACCGGTTACTGCCGAAGAGGCTTTTAAAAACCCTACAGGTATTTCGGGAATGGGCATTTTGTTTTCCTCGGCATGATCACGGAAATTTAAGCCCATAGCGATAATTTTGCCTGGCTTAAGAATTGGTGCTTTCCAATTAATCTCTTTTCGAGAAATCGTTAGCGGCTCTCCTCGCCATCCGCGGAGGGGGTTTTTTTGGTCTCTTTGCCATTTTAAGAAATTTTTGTACGTGCTTCGCGCCAAACTCATGGCCGCCCTTCCCTTCTCCAAAATTTTCTTTATATCCCCCGTCATTAGTTGGGCAGCTAAGTCATATGCTTTCTTTTCTTTCTCTTTTTCTTTTTCTTTTAAATAGAAGGCGGCGGCCGCCTGCAGATCTAAAATAAAATCCCCATCCAAAAAGACTCCTGTTTTTAATTCCCTGGCTTTACTTCTTTTTAGTTCGTAAGTTACTAATTTCATTTTAAATCCCTCCTACCAAAAATTTTCTTGCCTTATTAAATTTGCCCATGATAGAATCGCTTTCGTTATATTGTTCCTTCTTCTTTTTTGGGCCTATGAAAACTGAGCGTCGGAAATATGAACGTTTCTTAGCTCCTGAAAATGCCTTTGTCGCCCTTTACGGTCAGTCCATAAAAGTGGGAAAATTAGTAGATATCAGCCAGGGCGGACTATCATTCGAGCATATATACGAAGATTTTTCTACCACAAATAGTAAAGAATTGGAAATATCTTTTTGGGTAGGCGACTTTCGCCTATCTAAATTTCCTTGCCAAATCGTCTATAACATCGAGGTTCCGCCTGCGCCAGAATACGAATTCTTGACTATCCGCTTAAAGACCTATCGCTGCGGAGTAGAATTTAAAAACTTAACGGCTGAACAACAAGAGCAGCTCAACCAATTCCTAAAAAAATATGGGCAAAAGAAGCCAGTTCCCAAATCCTCTTGAACTTATTCAATGCCTGCCCGAGCATTTATTAATGGGAGCATAAAATAAACGACATCTTAAGGCGTGGTTCGGCAAGCCCCAAGGGCTTGCCCTACGAGAAATTAAAAAATCTCAAACGTAGGGCAAGGGCTTGTCCCTTGCCGCATTTGGTTTTATTTCTTATGTATAATTACGACAAAATTTCATTTGGAAAACTCGATAAAGCCAGACCACGGAGTAAGATAAGAGTGATAGCTGTAAATATTTAATTGCTCCGAGTAATAAATGCCAAATGCTTGCAATTTTTTTAAAATTTTTGAGACAAATCTCTTCTCACCCCCTTTACTAAAGGAAGCGAAGAAAAATATGGGGCTGGTCCGCCTCAGTTTGCCGAATAAAAATTAAAATCTCAGAGGCAATGCCCCCCATTCTTCAACCATTTCGGTAATTCGCCGAAGTCGCTCGAATTTGGCATCGGGCGGGGTTGTATCAGCCACCCCCAAAATAAAGCGATCTCCAGGGGCAATTTGTTTGAAAAGAGCACACATAAAATCTTCAAACTCTCTGTCTGACATGCTCCCCTCTAACAGAGCTACCGAAGGAATGCCTCCAAAAATAGTTACCTTCCCTCGTAATGATTTTTTAATCTCGCCAATAGTCATCTTAGTCATCGGGTAAGGGCAAATGGCTTCAGCAATATCCATGCCGCTCTCGACGATAAGATCAAGCAGACCTTTATTTTCTCCATCACAATGGCAAAGAAGTAATTTCCCCCGGGCATGCAGCATGTCGGCCAGCTTCTGGAGATAAGGTAAAATATGATCCCTAAAAAAAGGTGGATAGGTAATCATCTCATCAAAATTGCTACCGTGAAAAACTACTTCAGCAGGGCAATCAGCAAGAACTTGAAATAATTGTTCGTAAAAAGGATCCATATCTCGAGCCAGCTGTTCCATCTCTCGGGGATGATCATATAATTCTAAATAAAACTTGGTAGGCTCCATAAAATCCCGCATGATATGTTGCCGCGGACTGGCTGGAGCCATTCCGCGCGCTGCCGCAAAGCCCTTCTCCCCCACCCGTTCTTGGAAGTCCAGATAATTCTGGTAATCTGGAAGAATTCTCATATTTTTAAAGATGTAACCAACTTTGCGGTAATCACCAGGTTCTTTAATGACATGTTCGGTAAGCCAGGAAATTGATACCCCGGCCTGTTTCATCTCTTCGGTAAATATATATTTGCAGGAAACAGAACCTAAAGGAGTATGATAAATGACGGTGGTAGCATCTCCATCCTTATAGACTTCCCTTTCTACCCCTGCCAATTCTACCCGATAAGGCATTCCAGGCAGATGATAAATTCCTAAACCACGATCAATAGTATCTTCCTGAACCCGCACATTTAAAAAATCGGGGACAATTTTATGATACCCTCCTCCGATATCATCGGCAATTTGATCAAGGGTAACATCTGGCGGATATTTTGCCGGTAGAGTTCCTTTCCTTTTATTCGCGTTGTACCAAAGATCTAAGCGGGGCGCCCAGGGAAGCCGGTCTGCCCACTCTCCTTTGGCTGCTTTGAGCATCCGCTCTTTATGAGTCATGAATATCCTCCTCGATAAAAATTTGGCCTTTCTGAAAATACAAGCTAAAATTATTTTAATATTAATGCCAAACCTGGATAACCTTCAATATTTAAATTTCCTGACCGTCGATCAGTCTTAACATTTCTCGCCAACATTTGCTTATTTCCTTCTTACCCACCCTTTACCCGCCATAAACCCTATCCCTCTTTGGGAAATTAATCTATCTTTTTTAAAGGACGTTTTGTCTTAAAAGAGAGAGGATAGAAGCGGCCCCCCAAAAAGCCCAGCCTCGGACCTCCCTTTCTGGCCCGATTCATGTTTCTCACTTAATCCCGCTTGTTAAATAATAGCCATACAACCATAAGACTGAAAAAGAGATTGTTTTTCTCTCTTGCAAAATTGCCTGAAAGAGGATTAAATATAATTTATTAAAATTTAGCGCATAAATTCCCAAAATGTGGAGAAGCAGAAATGGGAAAAAATTAAACTAAGAAAAAAAGAGGTAAAAGCAATATGAAGAAGAACATAATTGTGCTACTAACTGTAATCGGTCTCTTTTTAATTTTTCCATTATCAACGCCAGCATTTACTAATGGATATGTGGCCTTTGGAGGCGGTGGTGGAGGAGACGCCAAAGCTGCCAACATGCGCTTTGAACTTGGCGGTTTCACCATTAATAAGAGCACGAATTTTCTTTTAGGGATCGGTATCCCTTTTACCTTGGGCCGAGATGAAACCCCTTCTGATATGTTGGAGTATCCGGTTCCTCACTGGGATTTTACTTACCTGGGGAAACGGTACAAAGGAGAAGAAGTCGGGCTGTATGGCAAATTTGGGATTGAGGTAGGCAAGAGGTCGGGCCTTTTCGCCTTAGTGTATGCCGGCGGCACTTGGGGCAAAGAGATAGAACTTGCCCAATCGAATGTTACTAGATGGCATTACCAAGAATCAGAAACCACTAAGACCTACGGCCTAATCGGCGGAGGGATCGGCTACTTCCCTCGTCACCTAAACCTTTGCCTACAATTAGGATTCGACAATCGCCTGGGTTTTAATGCGCTTATCGGTTTTTATTGGTAAGCTCCCTTTCTCCGCATCGAGAAATAGCAAACTTTTTGGGGACTGTTTTTAATAAATGAAAAAAAGGGGCTAAATTTTTCATTTAGCCCCTTAATTTTCTTTTGGTAGCGGGGCCTGGATTTGAACCAGGGACGTTGGGGTTATGAGCCCGATTTTGCCATTTTTTTAAGCCCTTGATATCAATCCGGTTTTCTCGTAATATTGCTAAATTATTTAGAAATCTGTTTTCTATCCTTTTCAGTCTATTCTATCTATTTTACTCTTTTTGAGCTATTTTTATCACAATTTTATCACACTAAAGGGGGAAAAATGCATAATTATTCCCATAATATTTTTAAATATCCATTTCCCTAAAAAATAATCCATTGTAAAAAAAAGTTGGGTGATGCTGTGAACATTCGAAATATTATCGAAGCTATTAGGCATAATCGCATTCGTATTACCGACCATGCTGATGAAGAAGCTCAGACTGACATATATCTTTTGAAGAAATTTTTTTCAGTGTTCTGCAGGGTGAAATTATTGAGGAATATCCTACTGATAAGCCATATCCGAGTTGTTTAATTTACGGGTAAAGTTTTAGCGGCGAGCCAATACATAGTTTGTGGGCTTATAATCCAGAAACGGATTGGGCGGTACTCGTCACTGTTTACCGACCTGATCCTCAACGATGGATTGATTGGCGAACAAGGAGGAAGAGAATATGAAGCCTTTTGACAGATGTCCTATTTGTGGCGGAGAATTAATGGAGAAAGAGGTGGAGAAACTACTGAAGGGAGGAATCCATACTGCCGTGCTTCGAGTGTGTGCTGAGGTATGTCTGAAGTGTGGTGAACGGCTATATGCAGCTGAAACTGTTCAGCGCTTCGAGCAGATTAGACAGAAATTAGAAAGACAAGAAGTAGCAGAGTTTCAGCCGTTGGGTCAAAACTTCCAGGTGATTTAAGATAAATATACACCATTTTCGTCAACAAATTCCCTTTCAATAACCGCAATCGGGAAAATGTCCCAATTTTCTTCTTCGGGAGTTGTTTGAAATGCTTGCAGCAACTTCATTTGCGCTTCCAGAGTTAAATCCTCAAAATAAATCTCCACTTTCTTAATCATCTTACCTCCTTTCTTGGTATCCCCCAGAATCATCCGTTCCAGAGGATACCAAATTCTTATTTCACCATCCCTAAGATGCACCCACCTACTTTCTGCAGCCTATAACAAGACTCAGCAGTTAACCCAGGAAACTGAGCCGCCCTCGTATAAGCATTAACCACATGAAACATCGTCTCCCCAACCTCCTGTAACCATCCCCACTTAACCGCCTCCTTCTCCTTCTCTCCTAACTGAAACTGTTTATTAAAGCTCTCTATCGTGGCCAAAGGATCAGCTACTCTACTTTCCAATGATATGCGATACTGGTCTCTTTGCTTAACCAAATCTAAAGAAACTTTCTTCATCACCTCGGGCAGTTCCTTTAAGATCTTTAAAGAAACGTGCCTATAAGAAGCAGAAATCTGCGTTTTGGATATAGCGCCATTCGTACAAACCAGCCTTAAAACAAATGCCGCAATAGACAAAGAAGCTAAACCTACCTCCGAATTAGAAATAGAAATCCCCGGAGCAAAACGATCACCGTTAACCGAGAAAATTTCATTACCATCCAAAACACTGAGCACCATAAACTCCTCATCCAGATAACACTGCACCTTGGTATCCTCAGCATATCCCAAAGAATTAAGCTTCTCTATAATCTCCCAATTGTCCACGGGTTTATACTTGGGAGTAAAGACAGCCCGGACTTCTTCTCCATCAAACCTAGAATAAGTTTTCATTCCTCTCCCTGGTAAGCCAATAATTAAGGTTTACAGCCTGCAGATCTGGCGGACATTTCCTTAAATACTGAATAGGAATACCTAGACGATTAGAAAGAGCATACTGGGCAGTGGGTTTTAAAGGATAAGATTCTCCTCTTATCTTCACCGAATCCAGCTTATTAAATTCTATATCTTTAACCGGCACCAGTTTATCGTAGCAGGCCATGGACAGGTCATAAACTTTATTTTTAACTTCTCCCAAAGTAATTAAATTGTTCATATCTCCTCCTTATTTCTTAAGCTTTCGTGCTGGCCATCTTGAGTAACGATGACGTGATCTAAAACTTGAATATCGAATAACTCGGCACATTTTTGCAGAGTTTTGGTAATCTTAATATCTTCTATGCTTGGTTTGGGATCACCGCTTATGTGGTTATGGATAAAGGCAATGGCTGTGGAGTTGGCTAAAAGGGCGGTCTTTATCACTTCCCTCGGTGAAACAGGAGCTTTATCTAAAGTGCCGATACTGACTAAATGGATGCAGTTTATGTAATTCTTG
>CAZAGD010000147.1:0-3493 GCA_964484485.1 uncultured Syntrophaceae bacterium | reverse complement strand
AGCTCAAAACGGCCAAGAGGCTTTAAGCCTGGGCCATAAATTTAAAGAAAAAATAGATTTATTGTTAACCGATGTGGTAATGCCGCAGATTAGTGGCGCTGATCTGGCCAAAGCCCTTTCCTTTTTGCATCCGGAAATGAGAGTGTTATATATGTCGGAATATACAGAGAATGAAATTGCTCAACAAGGTATTTTGCTTCCCAGTAGGCAATTGATCCGGAAGCCCTTCGCTTGGGAAACCCTCACCGAAAAAGTCAGAGAATTATTGCCTAAATAAATTCAGGAAGAGCAAAGGGTCAATCTGCGGGCCGAATCGACGAGAAATAGATATCCGTATAGTCGCAGGCCGCAGAACTTTTCGTGTGTTGGGAGTTTATATAAATTAATACAGTGCCCACTAAAGGAGGTTCTTCTTTAAAAAGGTTCTTATAATCTTCATAAACATTTCGCGCCTCTGTTACCCATTGGTTTAACTTGGTAGGGCCGCTTTGCAGAACAATATATCTCATCTTGCTATATGCCGTACTTATTCCAGAAAACCCCACGGGGGCCTGTGTATCCCAAATATAACCCACAGACCTGGAGTTAACCATGGCCGGAAACTTGGGAAAGATTACATAGATTTGTCCTGCTTGATCATCTGTTTCCCTTTTCCTTATATCTCCTCCTTTAGGTAAAACAGTTGCCCGCCAGCGCCAAAATAAATAAGGATATTTGCGGATATCAAAAGAAATCTCTTTTTTCAAACCAAAGGTATCATTTACCGAAAGCAGATGGAGAAAGTTAATTCCTTTTTCTTTTTTGATAGCGATCTTAGAGTTTGGGCTAGGTTCTTTTTCTAAGGACCACCCCTGAGGAAGTCCTTTTTCATCAACTCCCCCCTCAAAGCGATCCACTAACAAAACCTCTTTCTCAGCCGAAAATCCTTGGCTTAGCCCAATTAAAATCGTTGCTATAATTATCCATATGAATTTCATCTTATCCCACCTCATCAAAAGCGCGCACTTTAAATTTTACGCCCAGCTCTTCCTCGACAATTCTCCGGCAGGCCGGGACGTCCACTCCCGGCATGTCTATTACTGTAGCTATAACTTCCGGAATTACCTTCTTGGCCTGGCGAATAAATTCTAATATCCCTCGATACCCTTCTTCTCCAAAAGGCGACCTACAGAGCCGGTGGTATTTCTCGGCACTTTCGGCATTCAAACTGATGGAGATAGCATCCACCAGACCTTTCAACTCGGGTAAGATATTTCGCCCATATACTAAATTAGCTTGGCCGTCAGTATCAATGCGGATGCGCGCTCCTCTCTTCTTTAGCTCGGCGGCCACTATCTTCACCGTGTCTAGCCGCAAGAGTGGTTCACCAAAACCACAGAAAACAATTTCTTGATATTTTTGGGGATCACCCACGGCTGCAATTAACTCTTGGGCATCTGGCTCTCGCTCCAGTTGGAGATCGTGACCTTTGACTATAAAAGATTTATTCTTGGCACAGAAGGTACACCGGTTAGAACACCGGTTCGTGAGGTTAAGATACAAAGAATTACGGATAGGATAGGCAATTTTCCCTTTGGGAATATCCTCGCCGACGCCGAAAAGAAGACGGGCATTTAAAGAAGTAATACGGGCTACATCGGCAAAGCTTAAGCCCTTCAGTTGGGCAATCTTCTCGGCTGTATAGCGTACATAGGCTGGCTCATTCCTTTTCCCCCGATAAGGTTCGGGAGCCAAAAAAGGTGCATCTGTTTCTAAGAGGATCCTTTCCAGGGGTATCTTCTGCACCACTTCTTGCTGTTGCCAAGATTTTTTAAAAGTAACTGTTCCCGGAATGGATATAAAAAAGCCCATTTGGATAACCTGTTGGGCCATGGCTAAATCGCCAGAAAAACAATGGAAAACACCTCGCCACTGTCCATTAGCTTCTTCTCTTAAAATACGTATGGTTTCCTCATGAGCTTCGCGGGCATGAATAATGATCGGTAAAGATATTTCTTGGCCTAAGCGTACGAGCTCTCGAAATCTGCGCAACTGGATCTCGCGGGGTGAATGTTGCCGATAAAAATCCAAGCCAATCTCCCCAAAAGCGACGACCTTTTCTTCTTTGGCTAAGCGGCGCAATTCCGTAAAATCTTCTTCTTTTATTTCTTTAGCCTCATGCGGATGGATTCCCAAAGCCACAAACACTCCGGCATTTTTTTGAGCAATCTCTAAGGCTTTAAGAGTATCAGGAATATTGGTAGCCACGGTAATGATGTATTTTACCCCGGCTTCTTGCGCCCGGGCAATGACGCGCTCGCGGTCTTTATCAAAATCTTTCATCTCTAAATGCGCATGCGAATCAACGAGCATCTCTAATCCCTGCCTCTCCTTTTACAACTCACCTAATTGTTTTAAGAACTCGTATAATTTTATTAATTTTATGTCCCGCTCGCGCATAATCTCTTCTGGAGAACGCCCGCCATAATCGTAGAATCCTTTTCCCGTTTTCACCCCTAATTTCCCTTGGGCTACTAAGCGGTCGACAACTTCTGATCTATTCCTCTGGGGTGGCACTTTATAGGCGGCATTCTGGAGTACTTTTTGGGTTAAATCCAATCCGGTAAAATCCATGCGTTTAACTACGCCTAAGATGGGGATCCGCAGACCAAAACTTGCTTTGGTGGCTAAATCTATGTCTTCTGGGGAAGCATAACCATTATCCAGCAGGAAGAGCACTTCGTTCCCTAAAGCACTCTGCATCCGATTAGCAATAAATCCCGGAAGGAACTTAGAAATGACTATGGGGGTTTTACCGAGTTTTAATAGCAAACTTTTGACCGTATCTACTGTCTCTTTCGAGGTTTCCGGCCCCCGAACTATTTCCACTAAAGGGACGATATGGGGCGGAGCAAACCAGTGCGTGATGAGTACTTTATCTGGCCGTTTGGTCTCGACAAATTTAAAAATGTCTAAATAAGAAGTATTGCTGGCTAAAATGGCTTGCCGGGGACTAGCTTCATCTAAAATTTTGAACATTTCCTTCTTAGCAGTTTCATCTTCGATAATGGCCTCTATTATAAAATCAGCTTGCTGGGCAGCTTCTTTTATATTCGTGGTCGTCCGGACTCGGCTCAATATTACCGCCGGTTCTTCACTTAACAGCCCAAGATCCAGGAGCGTCTGCAGATTTGCGGAAATTAATCGGCGCGCTTTTTGCAGAATCTCCTCTTTTATATCATGCAGCCAGACTTGATAGCCACCCTGGGCAAAAGCTTGCGCCAAGGAATGACCCATGGTCCCAGCCCCTATAATGGTCACATTTTTTATCTCGAGCATTTTTTCTCCTTTATATACTCCCCTTATTCATTTTTTAAAAGAGGAGCTAAATTTCACCCTCAAACGCCTATTATATCTCTAAGGATAGAGCCTTCGCCGCATTTTTATTTATTATAACTTAAATCACTCTGCCCACAAAAGCTCCTTCATGAATTGCTTGGTATATTTTTCGGGG
>CAZAGD010000146.1:0-40073 GCA_964484485.1 uncultured Syntrophaceae bacterium | reverse complement strand
GCGATATTAGCTGTGCAATTTGTGGGCATTCCTTTTTCTATCCTTTTTGGACGTTTGGCCGGATTAATCGGGGCTAAGAGAGCTATCTTTTTGGGCTTAGGGGTATATACTGTAATTTCTATTGGCGGTTATTTTATTCAGACCGCTCTACATTTCTGGATTCTGGCCATAATGGTTGGCTTTGTCCAAGGAGGCACGCAAGCATTGAGTCGTTCTTTATTTGGAGCGATGATTCCCAAAAGCCGCAGTGCTGAATTCTTTTCTTTTTATGATGTGAGTTCCAAATTTGCTGGGATTATTGGCCCCTTCGTCTTTGGTCTTGTGGGTCAGCTTACTGGCTCAAGCCGGCTAAGCGTTGTGGCCTTGATTATCTTTTTTATTGGCGGTGGAATGCTGCTGGCAACAGTTAATGAAAGGGAAGGGAAAAAAGCAGCTTTTTAGCCTTTATTTTTTGTTAGTAGATTCTTCTTGTTGCCCAAAAAATCTATGTAAAAATTCACAGTCCTTAGGAGCAAGATTAAAACGGATGCAGGCTTGATCAATTAAGGAGAGCAAAGGAACTTTTTCCCCCTTTTCTCCCTTCATGGTTGATATCCATTGAATGGCTTTCCTTAGATTAAGGCTTTCTGGCAATAAAGAAGACATTTTAATTTCTCCTTAAGTTAAGGGCAATTTTATTATTTTTTACTCGTAGGGCAAGCCCTTGTGGCTTGCCGAATGTGGCAAGGGACAAGCCCTTGCCCTACGTTGGTTTTTTCATAAAGGAAATTAATTATACCAAAGGGTCATAACTAAAAACTTGTCCGGAGGTCTCCAGAGGTACTAAGTGCATTCCTAAAGTACCTTTAAACATTTCTGCCAGCCGGGCGGGAGTCCAGCCCTCAGAGTGATGGATGGAGCGCACCGGTCGGGGTTGCGAAAAGATGAAAATTTCTTTGCCGCGCACACCGAAGATTTGGCCGGTCACATATTGCGCCTCATCACTAGCCAAATACACTACTAACGGAGCTATATCAGCCGGGCTCATCTTTTTCAGTTTTTCCACTCTTCTTTTTTGCTCCTCAGTCTCGGTAGGAATTGTGCCGATTAGGCGAGTCCAGGCAAAAGGAGAAATACAATTGGCCGTAACATTATACCGCGCCATATCTAAAGCAACGACCTTAGTAAACCCCACGATGCCCATTTTCGCAGCAGCGTAGTTGGCTTGCCCCACATTTCCAATAAGGCCAGAGGTGGAGGTAAAATTGATTATTCTTCCGCTCCGTTGCTCGCGCATTAAGGGAACGGCCGCGCGGGTGCAGGCAAATGTTCCCTTAAGATGCACGGTAATGACTGCATCCCATTCTTCCTCAGTCATATTAAAGACCATCCGGTCGCGTAAAATTCCCGCATTATTAACTAAGATATCAATTTTGCCAAAGTTATCCAAAGCAGTTTGAATAATTCTTTTGCCGGCCGCCATTGTACCAACGGCATCGTAATTAGCTACAGCTATTCCGCCGGCATTTCTTATTTCATTAACTACATCATCTGCTACTTTAGTTTCACCGCCGGTTCCATCCTCTCTGCCCCCAAAATCGTTGACCACAACTTTCGCCCCTTCTTTGGCCAGCAGGAGAGCAATTTCGCGGCCAATTCCCCTCCCTGCACCCGTAACGACGGCTACTTTCTCATCCAGCATCATTTTTAAAATGACCTCCTTCCGTTTTATTGTTTTTTCCATGAAAGATCGCGGGGAAAATATAACAAAAATTAATTTTTATGGCAAGGATTGATTTTATACAATTTCCGTGCAGAGAGAAGAAGGAATCCTAAAAAGGATATGGACAGTGGGGATCTTCGGCGAAATAATTTCCAGTCAAGGCCAAGGCCAAGCTCCGGCATCCGCGGCAGTCTTTTAACGGGCATGTACGACATTTTCCCTGGAGGTTTTCTTTTCGGTGTAAATCTTGCAGAAGGGAAGAATTTTTCCATATCTGATGCAGAGACTCATAACGCAAATGGCCGATAGGAATCGGAAAACGGCGACAGGGATAAACTTGGCCATCGGGCATTATACAAAAACCATCTTTGCCCAAAACGCAAGGAGCTCCCCAAAGCATAGGCTCATCATTTTGAAAATTTATTTGAAAAGCCTGGTATGGTCCTTGGAGGTCGGTTTCTGGAATAGCCATAATGGAGCTCAACATTTGCAAAAATTCTCGCCATTGTTCCTTATTTAACACTTCGGTGAAGAGCTCTTTTCCCTGCCCCCAAGGAATAAATCTCTCTAAGATTAAACCGGCCGCTTGCAACTCTTGAGCTAATTTAATTAAAGAAGGGATGGTGCGGAAGTTTCTTTGCATGATGGTAAACATGATATAAATGGGCAAACTCGCCACCTGCTCAAAGCGGATTAAATTCTTTACTATTTTTTGGAAGATACCCGGGCCGCGCAGAAAATCATTGGTCTTTGGATCCGGCCCATCTAAAGAAACCTTAAGTTGGTTGATTTTAGGGTAGAGAGAGATGCGGGCGGCTATTTCTTCATTTAAGAGTAGTCCATTAGTAATGATGCCTAATTCGATAACCTCTGGTTGCTGGCTAAGATGTTCCAAAAGAGGCCATAATTCTGATTTAAGGAAAGGTTCCCCCCCAGTGAGATTTATGCACGCTACTTGTTTTTGCTCGCGTAAGCTTCGCAAAACATTATCGGCCACTTGCCTAAGACCAGGCCAGTCAAGATCTTCTTGGGGGGAAAAAAAATCTTGGTAACAATGGCGGCAGCGCAATTGGCAATGATTGGTTATGTGCCATTGAATATAAAATGTTTGGGGAAGCTCATTAGATGACAATTTTCATCCCATCCGCGGCCAAGATTATTTCTCCAGAAAATTCCCGCCGACATTCCGCCAAAATATTTTGGCCTTGGAATACAGGATAGAAATGCGTAAGCAGCAGTCGCTGGCAAGCTGCTTCCCGAGCTATTTGCCCGGCTAAGGTGGGAGTCAAGTGACCGCTTTTTCTGCGGTGATCAGGGAAAGAACACTCCAAAATAAGCAGATTGGCCTCGCGGCCCAATTTGATAATGTTGGCGCAATAATCTGTATCTCCTGAATAAACTAAAGACCGGCTTCCTTGGTCAATGCGGAACCCGATAGCTATGGCCGAGTGCTTCATGGGTAAAGAGGTGAGCGTAAAATCGGTAAAGGAAAGCGCTTCTTCTCCTTCATGTAGATAGAGATCATAGGTATGCGGTTCGATCCATGACCCAAAAATGCCCCTTAACTGATCATAGAATTTTTTTAGACCGGGAGGGCCGATTAAATGTAAAGGTCGAGTATGAGTGTAGTCCACCGTATAATTCAGAGCAAAGAGAAAGGGGACTAAGTCAGAAACATGGTCAGGATGGAAGTGGGTGATACAAAAGTAATCTATCTGCCGGAAATCAAGGTTTAATCGGGCCATTTGCCGCAGGGAGCCGCCGCCACCGTCAAAAAAAATAAGATGCGAGTTAAAGGCCAAGGCCAGACCCGAAGGGCCTCTTTCGGCCGTAGGTACGCATGTCCCCGATCCTAAAATGTAAAGTTCCATCTTTGGTTTCTATCCCTACCAGAAAATCAGGGGGATGAAGATTTTGGGCCCTCATCTTTAGACTTTATTTTTTGCAGCAGATATGCTTCGATAAACATATCAAGCTCACCATCTAAAACAGCTTCCACATTCCCCGTTTCCAGGTTAGTTCGGTGATCTTTGACTAAACGGTAAGGCTGCAGAATATACGAACGGATTTGGCTTCCCCAAGCTATTTCTTTCTTGGAACTATGCAGCTTTTCCATTTTTTCTTCTTGCTCTCTTCTTTTCAGTTCATAAAGCCGGGCCCGCAGAACTTTCATGGCCATAGCTCGATTTTTATGTTGCGAACGTTCATTCTGGCATTGCACCACAATTCCCGTGGGTAAGTGAGTAATGCGCACGGCTGAGTCGGTTTTGTTTACATGTTGGCCGCCGGCGCCGCTGGCCCGAAATGTATCAATCCGTAAGTCTTCCTCGTTGATTTCGACGACAATATCTTCCTGAATTTCGGGATAGACAAAGACAGAAGCAAAGGAAGTGTGCCGTCGCCGGCCCGCATCAAAAGGAGAGATGCGCACTAACCGATGGATTCCGGACTCCGCCTGTAAGTATCCATAAGCATAATCACCATTCACCGTGAAAGTAACGCTTTTAACCCCGGCTTCTTCTCCGGGTAAGTAATCAATAATTTCGGTTTGGAACCCTCTGCGCTCTGCCCAACGCATATACATGCGCAGAAGCATCTCCGCCCAATCCTGGGCTTCGGTTCCCCCTGCTCCCGAATGAATGGAGACGATAGCATTATGCGCGTCATTTTCGCCGCTGAGCATAAGCTTAAATTCAGCTTCTCTTATCTTTTTTTCCAGAGCCGAAAGGAGATTATATACTTCTTGGAGGGCTTCTTCGTCTTTTTCTTCTTGGGCTAATTCAAAATAATCTTTAACTTCTTGGAGTTCGGTGGTTAATTTATCCCAAAACTCCAAGGTGGATTTAAGGGTATTCCGCTCTTTGAGCACTTTCTGCGCATTTTCATTATCGTTCCAAAAATCTGCTTTAAGAGTTTCTTGTTCAATTTGTTGCAGGCGGGCTGCTTGGGCTTCAAGGTCAAAGATGACCTCGGAGAGTTTGCAGTTTATTATTTAGGAGGTATATTTTTTCTGCTATTTCGTTTTCCACGTTATCCTCGTTGTTTATAAACAAAAGTTAAATAAAACCCGGAAATGACCAGACAAAAAAAGGAGAAAATGTCCCCATATTGGGTATAAAAAGTACGCGTTTTGTTTATTTTTATGTTACCAGAAAGAACTTCTCGTGTAAAGAGATTAGAAGATTGCTCTATTTCCCCCGCCGCAGTAATAAAGGCCGAAATACCTGTGTTGGCGGCGCGGGCAATGGGCAACCGGTTTTCTACGGCTCTAAAAGTGGCCATAGAGAGATGTTGGTAAGGGGCGGAGGTCCGCCCAAACCAAGCATCGTTGGTGATATTAACTAAAAATTGAGCTCCTTGGGCGGCAAACTGGCGAGTTAAATTGGGAAAAATAATTTCATAACAGATTAAAACTCCAAATTTTCCCCAAGGCAACGCAAGAATGGTAATCCCTTGGCCGGGAGTAAAGTCACCAATGGCGCCGATAATGTCTCGCGTAAATCCCAACAGACCAGCCAAAGGAGCATACTCGCCGAAAGGCACTAAGTGGATTTTATCATAACGTCCTAATATCTCTTTTTGGGGAGAGATCAAGAAGGCGCTGTTAAAATAATTAACTCTATTACCCTGACGGGTAAAGGCTGGTGCTCCAAAAAGAAGAGGAGTTTCCATCTGGGCGGCTAAGTCTAAGATACGACTTTGGAAAGGAAAATTAGTTTGGAAGAAAAAAGGAGTAGCTGTTTCGGGCCAGATAACTAAATCGGGTTTTTCTTTTTTGGTCTGCCATGTCAATTCGGTATAAATTTTTAAAGTTTCTTCTTGAAAATGCCGCTCCCATTTTAAATCTTGGCGAATGTTGCCTTGGATAAGAGAAATTTTATAATCTTTATATTTAGCAGACATTTGCTCTAAAGTAGCTATTCTGCTCTGCCCATAGAACCAACAACAGGAAATGATGATGGCTAGGACCAAAATCTCTCTTCCGGCCGATTTCCTTTCCCCTTTGCCCAGATATACTAAAAAACGAAAAAATAAAATATTGACTAATACAATGATAAAAGAAACTCCGTATACTCCTGTTATCTCCGCCACCTGGATTAGAGGGAGGACCTGGTATTGAGAATATCCAAGAAGTTCCCAAGGAAATCCAGAAAAGAGAATTCCGCGGATGTACTCCAGACTGACCCAAAATGCCGGAGCAAATAAAATTAGCCCAGCGGAATTTTTTAAGTCTAACCAGCGCCAAACAAAGGCAAAAATGGAAAAGTAAATAGCCAAATAGGCAGTAAGTAATATTAAGAAGAAGATGCTAATAATTCCGGGCAAATGGCCATAAATAGTAAGGACATTATAAATCCAGTAAAGGAGCCCGCTGAAGAAAGCGCTACCAGCTATGAATCCTAAAACTGCTGCCTGGGCAAGTGTTTTATGTTGGAGGGCATAAAGCAAGGGGATAAAAGCAATCCAAGCCAAAATATTTACGTCAAATTTGGGGAAAGCGCCGACCAGACAAAGACCGGATAGAAGGGAGAGGAGAATGTCTTTTTTCATAATGGAGGCCAATATACCAGTCATGTTTTCTTAAGTCAAACCAATCTGATAGACAGGAAGAAGACTAACCCCCGATCTTGACCATGGGATGGTGGCATCTTTTCATCAAATTGGCCGTAAAATCTCGGCGGAGTGGTTTATGAGCGAGGGCCCAAGAAATTTTTTCGGTAAGCTCTATTTCGATTTCTTCTTCCTGGCCCCCGCTGCGTAGGACAGCTTTTAAATCAACTTCGCTGGCTGAAAAAAGGCAGGTTTTGAGCTTGCCATCAGCCGTAATGCGCAAACGATTACAAGTATGGCAGAAGTGCTCGCTTATGGGACTGATAAAACCTAATTCTCCTTGCGCCCCGATGATCTTATATAAGCGGGCCGGTCCGTTATGACTTTGCTCTTCTGTCTCTAAGGGGAGCAGAGAATAATAGCTTTCAATTCGTTCTCTTATTGTTTGGGCAGTTAAGAATTGCTCAGGGTGCCAAGAATTGTTCTGGCCGATGGGCATATACTCAATAAAACGCACTTGCCAGGGATTATGGAGAGTGAGCCGGGCAAAATCCAGAATTTCCCCATCATTAAAGCCAGCTATAGTCACTACGTTTATTTTGATCGGTGAAAATCCTACTTTTTGAGCGGCCGCAATTCCGGCCCACACCTGCTGGAGGTCACCACCCCGAGTTATTTGTTGGTATTTTTCTGGATCAAGAGAATCCATACTTATATTCACCCGTTTTAAGCCAGCCTGATATAAAGAAGAAGCAAAATCGGCTAGGAGGAGGCCATTGGTCGTCATGGAAAGATCTTGGAGACCTGATAGGGAAGAAAGCTGGCGAATTAAGGAAACTACATCTTTGCGCACCAAAGGTTCTCCCCCAGTAAGGCGAACTTTGGTTATGCCTCTGCTCACGGCCAGTTTGACAATTTTAATGATTTCTTCATAACGGAGAATTTCGTCCGGGCCATATAAGGAAACACCTTCCTTAGGCATACAATATTGGCAACGCAGATTGCAGCGGTCGGTGATCGAGAGGCGCAAATAATTAATCAAGCGATTATGTCCATCTTTGAGAATATCGATTCTCCTTTCCTGCTCGTAAATTCCCAAGCGGATAAATATATTATAGTCTTTTTTCGGGGTATGTCAAAAGGATGGAGTAATTCACCGCAGAGTACGCCGAGGACGCAGAGAATTTTTTTCTTAATCTTAGCCACAGAGTGCCCAGAGCCCACAGAGAAAAATTATTTGCCAAATAGATTGAAAGAATTAAAGAGAATGTCAACCCAATTTTCCATTATTCCATTTTTTTTAAGGTTTTTTAATAATTTTATTTATTTCTTTCTCTGTGTGCTCTGCGAGATCTGGGAGAGCCCTCCTTTTTCTTAATAATATTTTTTAATCCTGAAAATCTGCGTTCATCTGCGTCCTATAATCTCCCCCGTCCCCTCTTTATAAAAGAGGGGAGTGTATTCCAATTTTCCATCATTCCAGAATTCTATATTTGTCCGTAGGGTTCTTTGCCGATTATATAATCCTCAAAAGTAGGGCAAGGGCTTGTCCCTTGCCTAATTCAACAAGCTTTTCGGTCACTCCCGCCTAAATTAAGCGGGAATTTAAAAACTGATCGACGGTCAGCTAATTTTAGCCTTGACAGGTTAGAAATCCCTTAATTATATTCATATTCATCTTGCACTAATTAAATGATAGTTTATTATAGGGAGAAAAAAGTTCGCCAAAAAAATAAGGAGAAGTCAGCTGGTAAGATTAGGTGTCCATGTTTCCATAAGCGGTGGGTTGGAGAAAGCAGTAGTTAGGGCAAAGGAGTTGGGCTGCACGGCTTTGCAAATTTTTTCCCGGAATCCCCGCGGCTGGCAAGTTGCCCCTTTAAGTATCCAGGGGATAATTAACTTTGGTTATTTAATAACTGAGGAGGACATAGAACCAGTCATCATCCATACGCCTTATCTCTTAAATTTAGCCTCGGCAGATGAATGGATATATAAAAAATCTATTGAAGCTTTGACCCTGGATCTACACCGAGCTCGGCTATTAGGTGCCGACTATGTAGTTACCCATATCGGAAGTGCCCAAGGGCAAGGTGGAGAAATCGGTTTAGGGAGAGTAATTCAAGCTTTAAAAATAGCCTTGGACCAAAAATCTGCGGTAAGACTTCTTTTAGAAAATGGGGCCGGCGGAGGGGGCGAAATAGGAAGTTCATTTGAGCAAATCAAGATAATCATGGAAGAAGTAAAAGCTGGGCCGCGATTAGGCGTATGTTTTGACTCCTGCCATGCTTTTGTGGCGGGGTATGATTTCCGCAGCAAGGAAAAAACTAAAGAGTTGGCCAAAGAAATTGAGCGCACGATTGGTTCGGAAAGTATAGGTTTGTTGCATATAAACGACGCCGCTGCTGACTTAGGCAGTCATCTGGATCGTCATGAACATATTGGCAAAGGAAAGATAGGTATCGGCGGGTTTCATAATTTATTAGCGCATCCCTTTTTTAGAGGGATACCGATAATTTTAGAAACACCAAAAAGGAATCCCCAAGACGATGGACGAAACCTTAAAAAAATCCGGCAGATCCTAATCAATATTTATGGAAAGGCGCGAAATTAAGGGGCAAAATCAAATATTCCTAGGCTACGATAGCTGAAGGGAGTTCTATGATGAACAAAGATAATCTCGGCGAAGGAAAAATAGATAATCGAGAAAACCCTGAGGATTTGGCAAAAGAATTGATGTCCGCGGATTTCTTTCCTGAGCTTGCCGAAGCTTTCCAAAGGCAAGAGAAAATACAAGAAGCCATAATAATTTGTCAACAGGGATTAAACTTAAGGCCGGATAATCTTAGATTGCGCTTAATCTTGGGCAAATGTTATCTGGAAAAAGGATTTCTTCAAGAAGCGAAAGAACAATTGGAAAGAGTAAAGGAAGGAATCGAAGAATGCTTCTCAGTATATAAGCTATTAAGCCAAGTTTATCTCCAGGAGAAGGATGTGGAAGGGGCTATGGCCACTTTAAAGAAAGCCCTGTCCTTGCCTTTAGAGGAAGATAAACCAAAGAAAAAACTTACGCCCTTAGAGATGGATATTTGGCAGAAGAAAATTGCCCCTTTAATTTCAGCCACTAAAGGAGAAGATAGAGCGTCGCCTACGCTACCTCTGGCTCAGGAGACATTCCAAACGGAGACCATGGCCCAGATATATTGGAAACAAGGAAGAAAAGAAAAAGCCTTAGAGATTTATCGCGAGCTGCTGACGCGTGATCAAGAAAATAAAGATTTACACGAAAGGTTTACGGCCTTAGCGAAGACCTTAGAAGAAGAAAAAAAACTGGCCCAAAAACATAAAGTTATAGAACAATTGGAAAAATGGTTGGCGGCCATTTCTTTAAAAGAGAAATAGGAATTAAATATGGCCGGAGAAGACTTAGGGAAGATTTTAGATAAAGCAAATTTAGATGCCATTTTATTTTTAAGTTTGGAGAATATCCGCTATCTATGCGGGTTTACGGGGAGTGAAGGGGTTTTGTTAGTTACTAAACAAGAGCGTTATTTTCTCTCGGATTTTCGTTATGCAGCTCAGGCCCAGAAAGAATTGCGGGGGGCAATTTTTAAAAGATATCGGCAGAAGATAGAGGGCTTAGCCAAGTTGCTAAAGAAATTGCGGATTAAACGTCTCGGTTTTGAGGCCCGGGCCATGAATTACGAAGACTTTAGCCTCCTGCGCGAAAAATTACCGCGCCTCAGCCTTACGCCGCTGGTAAAGGAGATTTCCAGGTTACGCACCTTAAAGAGCCCCGAGGAAGTAGGTAAGATTCGCCAAGCAGTGCAGATAGCTACGGAAAGTTTTAAGAGCATTCTGCCTAAATTAAAAAGCGGAAGCAAGGAAAAATCGATAGCCGCCATGATGGAGATGCAGATCATTCGTCGGGGAGGGCAGAGGTCAGCTTTTCCGACCATCGTCGCTTCCGGCCCCAGAGCTGCTCTGCCTCATGGCATCGCTTCGGAGAAGGTTTTACAGAAAGGAGAGATGGTCGTTATAGATTTCGGAGCCTGCTGGGATGGCTATTACTCTGATGAAACGAAAACTATAATCTTAGGGGAACCCACCAAACGCCTCCGAAAAATATACGAGCTTGTCCAGCGGGCGCAGGAAAAAGCTATAAAGATAATTCGGCCGGGAGTAGGCTTAAAAAAGATTGATCAGGCTGCGAGGGAGACCATTGGCCGCGCCGGATTTGGAAAATTTTTCGGCCATGGTACAGGTCATGGCTTGGGACTGGCGGTTCATGAAGAGCCCCGCATTTCGCCCCGAGCAACCGGGGTGGCGGAAGAAGGAATGGTCTTTACTGTTGAGCCCGGAATTTATATTCCAGGGTGGGGAGGCGTCCGCTTGGAAGATTTAGTCTTAGTTACCTCTACCGGATGGGAAAAATTAACCTTTTTACCCAAAGAAATTGAGGAAAATATAATTTTTTAACGATATAATTTTTTAAAATATCTGGAGACGCAAAAATTTAATTCGAGGTTAAAGACATGTATTCGACGACCGATTTCCGCAAAGGGTTAAAGATTGAGATCAACGGCGAGCCTTTTGTGATTGTAGATTTTCAGCATGTGAAACCGGGTAAAGGTGGGGCTTTCGTGCGCACGCGGCTTAAAAGTCTCATTACTGGTAATGTAATCGATCAGACCTTTCGAGCAGGAGAACGCGTGGACAAGCCTGATTTGGAAGAAAGAGAGATGCAATTCCTTTATGAAACTAATGGCGAATATCATTTTATGGATGTGCATACTTACGAACAGCTTTATTTGACCGCTGAACAATTGGGAGACAGCCGAGATTTCCTCAAAGAGAATTTGGTCATTAAAGCTCTTTTTCATAATAAACGCCCCATTGGCATTGAAGTACCCATGTTCGTGGAATTAAGAGTAATAAAAGCAGAACCGTGGATTCGTGGAGATACCGCCACCGGAGCTACTAAACCGGTAACCTTAGAGTCCGGGGCAGTTATCCAGGTGCCGTTGTTTGTGGAAGAAGGAGATATCGTGCGCATTGACACGCGCACAAGAGAATACATTGAACGAGTAAAATAGCAAGCAAGAGAGAAAGGAGATAGAGAGAATCATGGCTATCTTAGAGTACCCTGATGATCTATATTATTCTAAAGAGCACCTCTGGGTTAGGGTTACGGGCAACCGCGGCACCGTGGGCATAACTGATTTTGCCCAACAAGAAATGGGAGAAATTATTTACGTAGAGCTGCCCACCGAGGGCTCGCCCATCGAACAGAATGAAGTCTTTGGGTCTTTAGAATCTTCGAAAACAGTGGCGGACCTCTATAGCCCAGTAAGCGGAGAAATTGTTTCTATTAATAAAGATCTAGATGAAGAACCATCCATGATTAACGACGATCCTTATGGGAAAGGGTGGCTTATATCTATAGAACTCGATGACCCCACAGAATTGGAGGAGCTATTGAGCGCCAGCGAATATGAAGACTTCTTGGAAAAGAAAAGCGAGAATAAAAAGTGAGGAAACAATAGTTATTGCGCGAGCGCGGAATTGCTTGACAAAATAGGGAAAGGTTGTTAGAAACTTGAAAGGATAAATCAACGAAGGAGGAATTAAAAAGTGGAAGAACGAATGGAGATAATAAAAGAAGCTTTGCGTAAGGGGCAAAAGACCCTTTCTGAATATGAAGCGAAACGTTTGCTAAGCTATTATGGTTTTCCCGTAGTGCGCGAGAAGTTGGTGCGGAGCCGCGCAGCGGCTGTCAAAGCAGCTAAAGAAATAGGGTTGCCGGTGGTGCTTAAAGGGTGTTCCCCGCAGATTACCCATAAAACGGAGAAGAAACTTATTGAAGTTGATTTACGGACATTGAAAGAAGTAGAAAAGGCCTACGAGGCGATTTGTCAAAGAGTTGGGGATACACCGTTAGATGGCATTTTAGTGCAAGAAATGGTCAAAGGATCTCGCGAATTAGTCATCGGCATGATTCGGGATGCGCAGTTCGGCCCGTGTGTTATGTTTGGTTTGGGGGGTATTTTCACGGAAATTCTGAAGGACGTTTCCTTTCGAGTAGCCCCCTTGGAAAAAAGGGATGCCTTGGAAATGGCCCAAGAAATTAAGAGCGCAGCTATCTTAGGTGCCTTTCGAGGAATGCCGGCCGTGGATATGGATCTCTTGGCCACGATGCTCATTAATGCTGGGCAGTTAGGGTTGGAGTTGGCAGCCGTAAAGGAAGTAGATGTTAATCCTTTAATCGTCTCCGGAAACAAACCGATCGCGGTCGATGCCTTGGTTGTATTAGAAGAAAAAGAAGGAAGTTAAGAGAGGATGATGGTCATGCCTAAACCTGAAGAGTTAGTGCCGGAAATCCTCTCTGGCTCTGTGCGGGCTTTAGCCAAATTAATAACTATGGTAGAAAATGAAGTTCCTGGGACGCAGGAGGCTCTCAAAAAACTTTACCCGAAGACAGGACACGCTTACACCATCGGTATTACCGGTCCACCCGGGTCAGGCAAGAGTACTTTGACCGACAAAATCACCAAAGAGCTCCGGCGCCAACAATACACTGTGGGTATTATTGCCGTCGATCCCACTAGTCCATTTAGCGGAGGTGCTTTATTAGGAGATCGGTTGCGCATGCAAGATATTACTAACGATCCCGGAGTATTTGTGCGCTCTATGGCCACGCGAGGGACTTTGGGGGGATTGTCTAAAGCTACGGCGGATACGATCAAAGTGCTGGATGCATTCGGAAAAGATTTTATTTTAATTGAAACAGTGGGGGTCGGGCAAGATGAGGTGGATATTGTCAAAACAGCGGACACCACGCTTTTGATCTGCGTTCCTGGTTTGGGAGATGAAATTCAAGCTCTCAAAGCGGGGATTATGGAGATCGGCGATATTTTTGTGGTGAATAAAGCCGACCGGGAAGGGGCTGATCGACTGGTCATAGAATTGAATTTAATGCTCGATTTAAACCCTAAAGTTAGTCCTTGGCGGCCGCCCGTAATCAAGACCGTTGCTACTTTAGGAGAAGGAATTTCTGAACTAACCACTAAGATCTTAGAACACCGCCAGTTCTTAAAAGAGGGGAATGAGCTTATTAAAAAAAGAAACGCCCGGGCGCGAGAAGAAATTATAGACCTGATTGAAAAAGAGATATCTAAATATATTCACAAAATGCTGAAATATGATTTATCCTTTGAAGAAGTAATTGAACAGGTAGTTAACCGCCAAAAGGATCCCTATTCTTACGTGCAAAAGGTAACCGAGCCTTTTGCTAAATATTACCAACTCTATCAGATAGATAAACCCAAGAATTGAAATTTATATTCGCTTACGTATTCAATTTTTAATTTTACCCAAGAGTTCATTGGCGATAATTTCCTTCATGATTTCATCCGTTCCGCCTCCGATGCGGCTCAAGCGGATATCCCGCCAATACCTTTGGATGGGGTATTCCATCATATAGCCATAGCCCCCATAAATCTGCAGAGCCGCATCAGCGACTCGACCGCTTACTTGAGCCGCCAAGAGCTTGGCCATGGAAATTTCTTTAACGGGATACTCGCCGCTTTGAAAAAGCCAGGCACAATAATAGGTTAAATGCCGAGCGGCTTCAATTTCTGTAGCCATATCAGCTAAACGATGGCGGGTAACTTGAAAATGAGCCAAAGGCTTCCCGAATTGGACTCTTTCTTGGGCATATTTTATGGCCAATTCTAGGGCCATTTGGGCGCGGGCCACAGCATTGGCCGCCGCCATAATTCTTTCACCCTGCAGCTCCCACATTATATGGTAAAATCCTTTTCCTTCTTCTCCTAATAAGGCATCAGTTGGAACCTGACAATCTTCAAAGAGAAGCTCGGCTGTATCAGAAGAACGCATCCCTAATTTATCTAATTTGCGCGTCACCAGAAAACCGGGAGTTCCCTTGTCTACTAAAAATAAAGAAAAGCCTTTATATCCCTTTTTCTCGCCGGTACGGGCCACCAGAGTGATAAAGTCTGCTCTTACGCCGTTAGTAATAAAAATTTTCCGCCCATTAATAACCCAACGATCCCCGTCCCTTTTGGCCGTAGTTTGAATGGCCGCCACATCTGAGCCAGCGTTGGGTTCCGTAATGCCTAAGCAGGCAATTTTAAGCCCTTTATTTGCGGGCAGCAGGTATTTCATTTTTTGTTCTTCCGTACCGAACTTAAAGATGGGGGGCGTGGCCATTTCGTTTTGCACGGCTACGGCCATACCAATAGAACCCATGCCGCAGCGCCCCAGTTCTTCCGCCAGAACTACGGAAAAGAGAAAATCACAATTCTGGCCGCCGTATTTTTCAGGGTAGCGCAGTCCTAAGAACCCTAACTCGCCCATTCTTCGAAAAACACTATTGGGGAACTCGCCAGCCGCTTCCCATTCCTCGGCAAAGGGCGTCAGCTCTTTTTCGACAAATTTTCTAACTGCATCGCGAAAAAGCTCGTGTTCTGGACTAAACATAGGATGTTTCATTATTGAAGCCTCGCTTTAGGGAGATAAAAACTTTTTGTTATCGATTAATTTCTTTTGGTGAACAATTCTCTTAATTCTCTCTTTAATACTTTTCCACCAAACTTAGTCTTGGGCAGAGCATCGACAAAGGCTACAGAAGTGGGTTTTTTATAGCTGGCCAAACGTTCCCGGCAAAATTCAATGACCTCTTCCGCACTCAGTTTTTCCCCTTGTTTAACAACTACCACAGCTTTTACAGTTTCCCCCCATTTTTCATCCGGCACGCCGATGACCACTGCTTCCGCAATTTTAGGATGCTGGGCTAAAACTTCCTCTACTTCTTTAGAGTAAATATTTAACCCACCACTTTTAATCATGTCTTTCTTGCGATCCACAAAATAGAGATACCCGCGGGCATCATATTTTCCCAAATCGCCAGTATGGAGCCATCCGCCCCGCAAAGCTTGCGCTGTTTCTTCCGGGTTGCGGTAATATTCTTTCATTACGGAGGGCCCTTTAACTATTATTTCTCCTACTTCGCCTACGGGTAAGTCTCGATCTTCATCGTCTACTATGCGTACTTCCATACTCATATAGGGCTTACCCACACTCCCCGGTTCTAAAGGTTGGTCTTCCGGTTTAAGGATGGTTACCCCTGGGGAAGCCTCAGTTAGTGCATAGCTCACATAAGTTTTCGCTTGCGGAAAGAGATTAGTTTCGATAGCTCTTTGGAGGCCCTCATGGAGTATTCCTTGAGAAGAAAGATACATGCGCACGGAGCTGGTATCGTATTTTTGTTTTTCCATTTCTAAGAGGAGGGCTCGCCAAATCGTGGGGTTACCGGTGATGGCTGTAACTTTTTCTTCCTCAATAACTTTTAAGCATTTCTGGGCATTAAATTCGCGGGTGACTATAAAAGTACCCCCCGCGTACATATAAGCTAAGAACCTGCTCATGGCGGCGGTGTGGAAGAGAGGCATGGGATAATAGATCACATCCTGAGGAGAAGGGCTTTGCATTTCCGTGGTGACGTTAATGATATTCCACAAAAGGGACTTATGGGTCAAGACGGCCCCTTTGGGGGAACCAGTTGTCCCGCCAGTAAACATAATAAAGGCAGGATCTTCTTCTTTAACTTCCAGGGGGAATTCGGCGAATTTTTGTTGCCCAATTAATTCCTCATAACTTAGGCAACCAGGAAATATTGGCGAACCGATACTAATCCAATTCTTGACTGCGGGCAGTTGGGGGCGAATCTTTTCGATGCGGCTTTGAAACTCCTGCTGAAAGATAACAGTCTGACAATCAGCAAAACTTATTTGATAATGCACATCCCGGTCAGTACCCCAAGCATTAAGGGGCACAGTAATTAACCCCAGTTTTAGATGGGCAATGTATATTTCCATGAGCTCCAAGGAATTTAAAGAGAGGGTGGCCAGGCGGTCTCCTTTCTTAAGGCCTAAGTTGCGGAGGGCGAGGGCAAATCGTTGCGAGCGTTCATCTAACTCTTGGTAAGTCCGGCTTTGATCACCGCATTTAATCGCTGTTTTATGCGGATACTTACGGGCATTACGGACAACCATATAGCCAAGGGTGGTCTCCATAGTTCCCCCCTGCCAAGTAGTTTTTTAAGGCTAGGCTATTTAATCCCCGCAATAACTTTGGCTAATTCTTTTTTCTTCTCTAAATCTGCTTGGCGGCGAATCATTATGCGTTGAGCCTGGGGTGGGCCAGCTCCATGCATCGACTCAGTGCGGTAGCCCACGGCGGCGGTGCCTAAGGTGATGTTTTCAATTAGCCGCAGAATGCGCATGCGATGTTCCGTAGGGACATGGGCCACTCCTTTGAGATATTTTTCAATATAAGGGCCAGTACGTTCATGGCGCAAATCTTTTTCCGAAGGCATAGTAACCATTAGCCCGCCAGCAATGTCCTCGGCTAACCTGGCGATCTCGTATGGGAAACGGGTTACATTTTGTTTGCAAACATTAGCCAAGAGCATATCGATTTCAAAATTTCCAGCCGGCGTAAAATGACCTTCGAAAGAGCAAGCCAATCCGCAGGAGTAAAGGGTTTCGTTCAAATGAACCATTTCAATAATTTTGTCTATAATATGCGTGGCCTTGGCCGTGCCATTGTATTCGGCCGCCAAAGCCGCCGCGCCAATCAGCACATCTCCTACGCCCACTTTACAGCCACCATAACTCTGCCGATGGTAGCCCGCAAACCTTTCCACCAAAACGCCGACGAATTCTGTTTCTCCACAAAGAAATATTCTTTCTTCAGGGACGAAGACGTTGTCGAAGATGGCCAAGACTTCATGGCCACCATACTGGTGATTACCCACATCAATCATCGTTCCTTCTAATTTGCGGGTATCGCATGATTGGCGCCCATAGATAAAAAAAAGACCCTTCGTGTCCGTGGGGATCGCGAAAGAGACCGCATACTCTTGCTCATCTTCCCGCAGCGCCATGGTGGGCATAACGATTACTTCGTGGGAATTTACCATACCTGTCTGGTGAGCTTTAGCCCCCCGAACAATTATCCCTCCCTTTTCGCGAGCCACCACGTGCAGGTAGAGATCTGGGTCGGCCTGTTGACTGGGGCGTAAACTGCGGTCTCCTTTAACGTCGGTCATCGCCCCATCCACCACCAGGTCTTCTTCTTGAACCTTTTTTAAGAATTCGCGAAAACGAGCATGATAAGTAGTCTTATACTTGGCGTCTATTTCATAAGTGGTGCTGTACAGAGCATTCAGCGCGTCCATACCTACGCAACGCTGGAAGCAAGAGGCCGTCTTTTGACCCAAGAGACGCTGCATCTTCACTTTGTTGACTAAATCTTGAGCATTTTGGTGAATGGCGGTAAAACGGTTTATGCGCTGGCCCGTTAAATGGGAAGTAGTGGTCAACAAGTCTTGATAGGCCTCTTCTTGGGCGAGTTTATAGGTCATAGCTACAGAATTAAGGGAAGGGCGAATAATGGGATGATCCACTGGCTGAAATACCCTTTCCCCCAATAAGTAAACTTCTAAATTGAGTTGACGCAGACTGGATATATATTCCTCTGGTGTTTTCATCTCCACCCCTCAACTGCGCATAAGCGCTCCGCCAGCGACCATGCGGTTAATTTGGTTAGTCCCCTCGTAGATCTGGGTAAGTTTAGCGTCCCGCATGAGCTTCTCGACTAAGTATTCTTTGGTATACCCATAACCTCCGTGGATCTGTACGGCATCAGTAGTTACCCGCATCGCTACGTCCGTGGCATAAAACTTGGCCTGGGCTGCTTCTCTGGTGTATCTTTGACCATGATCGGCTAAGGAAGCCGCATACCAGCTTAGCAGACGAGCCGATTCTACGGCGGCGGCCATATCAGCCAGCATAAAATTCAAAGCTTGGAAAGTCCCAATCGGTTTGCCAAACTGTACTCGTTTTTTCGCATAATCCAAGGCTGCCTCAAAAGCCGCGCGGGCTAACCCTACGCCCACGGTAGCTATGTTCACCCGGCCTTCATCCAAGGCTTCCATAGCAAATTTGAACCCTTCTCCTTCTTCACCCAAGCGGTTTTCTTTAGGTACGATGACATTCTCCAGGATTACTTCCGCCACATTGAGCGCCCGTTGCCCCATTTTATCTTCAACTTTGCCGATGGATAAACCCGGAGACTCCCGCGGTACGACAAAAGCACATATACCTTTAGTCTTTTTTGAGGGATCGATTGTAGCGAAAATAGTATAAAAGGCCGCATAGCTGGCATTGGTAATAAAACACTTTTGGCCATTCAATATGTAATGATCGCCGTCGAGCTTAGCTGCCGTTCTTAAACTTCCGGCATCAGAACCCGCTTCTCGCTCCGTTAAGCCGAAAGAAGCTGTCTTCCCTGATTGATTTAGGGGAATTAAAAAGCGGCGCTTTTGCTCATCAGAACCACCCACCAAAATGGGGGCGCAAGCCAAAGAATTAATGCCGATCATGCCGGTTATGGCCACACAGGCTACGTTCATTTCTTCGGAAATGATCGCGGAATTCACTAATCCTAAGCCTTGCCCGCCATATTCTTTCGGGCAGGTTAAATTCATCAAGCCGGCCGCATGCGCTTTTTTGATTATTTCTCCAGGGAATTGCGGGTCCTTGTCATACTTTAGGGCTACTGGCGCAATCTCATTTTGGGCAAAATCGCGGGCCAATTTTTGTAAAGCTTTTTGTTCTTCGCTCAAAGTAAAGTCAATCATCTTTAAATTTCCTCCTTCACCGATTTTTAAATTTGTTCATAAAATTATCTTTCCACTTCTCTTAAATTTGCCTCTGCAAATCCTCCCCAAATTTTCTTTATAAAAAAGAAGTGTTTTATTTCCTCTCTTTTCAAAAGGGAGGTTAAGAAGGATTATAATTCACCGCCGAGAACGCCGAGAACGCAGAGAAATTCTTAATTATAAGCCACAGAGGACCAAGCGCACACAGAGATTAATTATTTTCTAAAAGGGGATAAAACCATCGAGAATATTAGCCCACTATTCCATTATTCCATCATTCCAATATTCCATATTTTTCTTTAAAAATTTTTATTTATTTCTTTCTCTGTGTGCCCTGTGAGCTCTGTGAGAGTCATCTTTTTTCTTAATAATATTTTTTAATCCTGAAAATCTGCGTTCATCTGTGTCCTATAATCTCCGCCGTTCCAGCTTTACAATAGGACTATATTATTATCCTTTTTAGCAAAAAATTTTCGAACTGTCCAGCAGAATGGTAACCGGACCAACATTAGTTAATTCTATTTCCATACGCGCCTGAAAGATACCGGCGGCCACCCGGAGGCCTTTCTGGCGAGCTCTTTCTAAAAAAAGTTCGTAGAGAGAGCGAGCCATCTCGGCCGGGGCGGCAGCCGTAAAGGAAGGCCGCCGTCCCTGCCGGCAGTCCGCATACAAGGTAAACTGGGAAACTACCATCATCTCGCCCCCACAATCCAAGAGGGAAAGATTGAATTTTCCTGCCGCATCCTCAAAAATGCGTAAATTTATGATTTTCTCCAGAAGATACTCGGCATCAGCAGCAGTATCCTCTTTTCCTACGCCTAAAAAAACTAATAAACCTAATCCAATTTCGCCCACTAAATTTCCGGAAACTTTTACCTTAGCCTGGCCAACTCTTTGGATAACTGCGCGCATCGCCCATCTTCCTTTCTCGGGAGCTGAAAGAAGTTATAAGACGATTTTTCTCCCCGGTAGCTAACCATTGTTCAAGAGATTTTTTAAATTCCTTAAAGGGCGCTATTTGCTGGGGAGGTAAAGGAGCGGCGCGGGGAGAGATTTCTTTAAGGGGATTGCGAAAAACATTATTTTTAAGCAACCGAAAATCCAGATGTGGTCCGGTAGACAGACCAGTAGACCCGACATATCCAATGACTTCTTTTTGCCGGACCTTTTTGCCTTTTTTTAAGCCCGGGGCAAAACGACTCAGATGTCCATACATAGTTTTATAACCACGGGAATGATTAATTACGACTTGGTTTCCATAACCTTTATTCCATCCACAGAAACTGACGACTCCATCAGCCACTGCCCAAACTGGAGTTCCTAAGGGAGCAGCGTAGTCCACCCCATAATGGGGACGAAACCCGCCCAGAATAGGATGGTGTCTCCGGGAGGTATAGGTGGAACTGATGCGGGTAAATTTCAAGGGAGATTTCAAAAAGGCTTTGTTTAAAGATTCCCCCTGGGGAGTATAATAACCACCTCCCTCGGAAGTAGGAAAATAAATGGCTTCTACTTTCCGACTGCGGTTTTGGTAGGCCGCATAAAGAATGCGTCCATATTTTACAAAAGTTTTTCCCGTATAATATTTTTCTACGATAATTTGAAAACGGTCATTGGGTTGCGGATCGCTGTGGAAGTCTATTTCCGCAGCAAATATATCCACAAAATCTAAAACCAACTGATCCTCTTCTTGTAAATCATTCATGGCGGAAAACAGGTTAGAAGTAATTTCTCCGGAGACTTGCGTCCAATATTCATCAATAAGTACATCCTTTTTTTCGCCTATCCATTTCCCTGATTTATCAAGAGTGACCTGAAAAATATCGACCGGGCTAGTGGTTAAAGAAAACTTGACAAATTTCCCTTCCCAATTCAATTCCAATTGGAAAGAATCTCCAGGTTTAAGGCGCCGCAGATTGGTCATTTTTTTCAATTGTTGACAAATTGCTTCGATCTCTGAGGGGGATAATTTGGGCAATTTTTTTAGGGCCGCGGATAAACTTTCGCCCCGCCGAATTTGACCGGAGAAAATTTGCGGAAGGGGAGGGGAAGGAGGAAAATCAAAAGGATAAATGGCCAAAGAATTTTCTGGCGGATAATAATGGCGGAAGAAGATGAACCATACCCCGCCTAAGAGAATTATGGCCGATAAGAATATATAAAGAAATAATTTCTTTTTAGAATTTAAATAAATTTTATTTTTTAGAAACTGCACCTAAAAAACCTGACTAGCGAAAAATTATTCTGCTCAAAGACTCTATATCTTAAAAATGAATTTATAATTTTTCAAGCCTTAAAAAACCTGACCGTCGATCACTTTTTAAATCCTGCTTAATTCAGGCGGGAGGGAGAGAGGCTCATTAAAATGAGGCCCATTTTCTTTCATAGATATGGGCCTCTCCCCCTCCCGCCTGTTTCCTGCTGGCGAGAAATATTAAAACTGTTAGATGGTAAGTTAAAAAACAGATCAGTAATCCTTCACCCTGCTTTTCTCCGCTGGCGAGAGGGAAAAGCTTGGCGCTTGCTAAATATAATTCGTAATCTGAAGGTCTAAATCCCCCTAACCCCCTATTACCTTAACTCGCCTTTGTCCCCCTCTCTTAATTTAAGAGGGGGAGTTACAAAAATTCCAGATAACCAATAAATCAGATTTGTAGGACAAGGGTTTATCCCTTGCCGAAAAGAGGCCAGCCCCAAGCGCTTGCCCACCGATGATTAATAAAAATTTATCGCGTAGTTTCGTAGGGCAAGGGCTTGTCCCTTGCCGTATGCGGCAGGCCATAAATGCTTAAATGTTTCACCGCAGAGAACGCCGAGAGCGCAGAGAGTTATTTTATTATTAGCCACTGAGAGCACGGAGCCCACAGAGAAAAATTATATGCCAAAAAGAATAAAAAAATTAAAGAGAATGTTAACCCAATTTTCCATTATTCCATCATTCCTTTTTTATCACTCAACAATATCTCCTTATACGCTTTCCACTTGTCTTTTAATTACCCCACTATCCAACTGCAGCACTCTTATTCGCCCTGCTCCCTGCTCCTTGCTCCCCGCCTCGCCATTTCCCCATTATTCCAACATTCCTTTATTCCACATTTATTACTATATTACCCGCCCTCCAGTGATGCATTAATCAGGTAATCGGTCACTTTTGAAACTAATGGCTAATTAAATCAGGAGGGAGAAAGCCTAATTGGCTCTTTAAAATGGACCTAGTTCTTTTAGGGCTCTGGTGCAGGTCGCTCTCGGCCGGAGTCGATGCTTATTCGAGGAAAGTAGGTGAAATACGATTTTTTATTGTAAAAGAAGTCTAAAAGAAGGAAGTGATAACTAAAAAAGCGGAGAGGATAACCATGACGGCCACAGTTATCCAGGAAATCAAGTTAAAAATCGGGCCATTGGTATAATTGCCCATTACTCGGCGGTCATTTATTAAGATAAGCATAGTGATCAGGATAAAGGGTAGAAGAATACCGTTGATGACTTGCGAATAATACATAATCGGGATTAATGGAATTTCGGGAAAAAGAATTACGCCTGCGCCCAAAATGATCATCAAGGAATAAAGGCCATAAAATTGAGGAGCTTCCATAAATTTGCGGTTTAAACTTGCCTCCCAGCCAAAGGCCTCACAAATGGTATAAGAAGTAGACAAGGGCAGAATGGAAGCAGCAAATAAGGAAGCATTAAGCAGGCCAAAAGCAAAGAGCCAAGTGCAATGTTTGCCGGCTAAAGGTGCCAAAGCTAAAGCAGCATCTTTAGCAGTCTCTACTTTAATGCCTGCTTGAAAGATAGTGATGGCGCAAAGCATGATGATAAAGAAAGCGACAATATTTACGGCTATAGAGCCGATGATTACGTCCATGCGGGCGTACTCATAGTTTTCTACTTTTAGTCCTTTATCCACTATAGAGGACTGGAGATAAAATTGCATCCAAGGAGCGATCGTAGTACCTACCAAGCCGATGGCCATGGTCACAAAGTTCATCTCCCAGCTGAAAGAAGGCCTTAGGACTTCTTGTCCAATTTGTCCCCAGTCTGGTTTGGCCATAAAACCAGAAATAATATAGGATACGTAGAAAAGACAAGCTACCAAGAAAGCCTTTTCCACTGATTTGTAATTTCCTTTTACCACTAACCACCAGACAAAAAAAGCACTCAGGGGAACGGATAAATATTTACTAATACCAAAAATTTCCATACTGGCCGCCACACCGGCGAAATTGGAAATGGAATTGCCTAAGTTGGTGAAAAATAGGGCAATCATTAAATAGAAAGTGGGACGGGCTCCGAACCTTTCCCGAATAAGATCGGATAACCCTTTGCCGGTAACTACACCCATGCGGGCACACATTTCTTGAATAACAATTAGGGCGGCAGTAATGGGAATTAGTGTCCAAATGAGGGCAAAGCCAAATTCAGAACCAGCCAAGGAATAAGTAGTAATACCCCCGGCATCATTGTCCACATTGGAAGTAATAAAGCCAGGGCCCAAGAGGGCCAGGAATATACCCAGTGATTTAAGGAACCCTTTCCGCCTCTGGAGGGCTTTATTGTTAACTGCAGCCATTTATCTCCTTCGTCCAGGGACATGATAACTACTTCCCCAATTTCGGGGCTACTACTTCCAGGAGGTTTTTAAAGGGAATTACCCCTTTCAGGTGTTTTTCTTCATCCACTACGGGAATGGCCTTAAAACCATATTTAGCAAAGAGATCCGCTATTTCGTCTTTTTCTTCTTCTAAGCCTACGGTGATGACGCGAGGGTTTAATAAATTGGATAAATTGGTTGTGGGTTCGGCCGTTAAGAGTTCTCGGAGGCTAATTACTCCTAAAAGATGGTCTTCGGCATCGATAATATATACATAATAGATTATGTCTAAGTTTTTTGCTTCCCGGCGAAGAAACTCGAGAGCTTCTTGGATTGAGGTTTCTGCGGGAAGAGCGGCGAAAGAAGTAGTCATTAGCCCACCTGCTTTTTCATCTGGATGAACCAAAAGTTCTTTAACGTCCTCCGCAATTTCTTTTTCCATCTCCCGCAAGATTCCTTCCGCTTTCTCTTTGGGAAGATCGCCCAAGAGATCGGCAGCTTCGCTGGGAGACATTTCTTCGATAATATCCGAGGCCTGCGCCGGGTTAAGAGTCTCAATCAAACGGACCTGGATTTTGGGGTCGGTTTCTTCTAAGGTTTCCGCGGCCGTGGCTGCATCTAAGGATTGAAAAACTTGCGACCTTTTATATACATCTAAATCTTCAATTATATCAGCCAGATCTGCCGGATGCAGCTGAGCTAGTTTATTTTGCGAAATCTTTAGGCGAAGTAAATCTGGTGAAGAAATGGGCTGCACATATCTCCAAGGAATAAAGGAATCTTTGAGCTGATAGTCAAAAAACCACTGGAAAAATTTTTCGGCAATTTTTCCCCAGCCCACTCTACGCATTAGCCCTTTAAAACCTACGTCAACATGAACCAAACGCAAAGTATGGTCGACCTGCAGAAAATGCAGATCATTTACCCTCAAAACCTTGGCCCCGTGGGTGTCTACGATCTGTTTATCTAAAAGAAAATCTTTGAGAAGAAGTTCTCCTTCTTTTAGTTCCCCCGTATCAAAATCGGTTGGGGTTAGAGAATCTGCGAAGAAATTATCTTCAATTTTTATTATTTTTCCCCAAGAGAGGCGGAGAATTTCTTTTTTGTACCGGCAAAGGAGCGCAATTACAGGGGGATAGGGTTCGGATAAAGAGGCCACCAAGTCAAAGACTTTGCCCCATTCTCGCTTCTCCAAATCAATAACCTTTTTGCCGAGAAGTTCGCTCAAAAATAAAAAAACCTGAGGATTAGTAGTCATTTTCATTGACAAAACCTCCAGGTTCTTTAAATATAACATTCTTTTATGCTAATGGGAAGGATTTTTTAAAGTAATATCTCACCACGCCTTCCCTAGCTGGCGAGAAGGAAAAGCTTGTCCCTTGCTAAATATAATTCTTAACCTAAGGGTCTAACTCTCCTAAACCTCCGCTTACTTTAACTCCCTCTTTTGCCCCTCTTAATTTAAAAGGGGAAGAGGGGGAGTTACAAAATTTCAAGATGGCCAGTAGATCTGATTTGTAAAGCAAGGGCTTGACTCTGGCCGAATTTAGCCCGGGAAAAACAAAGGTCAGGGTTTGGTCATTTTCGTTTATGCCCATGAAATGGGGAATATTTTTATTTTGAAATTTCCTCGGTTATAAATTAAATTTGATTTATAAGACCAACTTTAAAAGAGAGGAGAAAATATGAATATCATTCTTTTTGGTCCAAATGGTAGCGGGAAAGGGACTCAAGGGGCTGTTTTGCGAGAAAAATTTAAGATCCCTCACATTGAGTCCGGGGTTATTTTTCGCGAAAATATGGCGCAGGGTACGGAATTGGGGAAAAAAGCAAAACAATATATCGATCGAGGAGAATTGGTCCCTGACGATTTGACTATTCCCATGATTTTAAATCGCCTGCAAGAGAACGATTGTAATCAAGGATGGCTTTTAGACGGATTCCCGCGCAATGTAAATCAGGCCCAAAAACTTTTGGAGGCCTTAAGACAAAGAAGGATGAAGATTGACTATGTAGTAGAAATCGTTTTGGACCGGGAAACTGCGAAGAAAAGAATAATGGGCCGCAGATTATGTGCCCGGGACAATAATCATCCCAACAATATTTTTATCGAAGCCATTAAGCCGGTAAGGAAAAATGGGGAATATGTTTGTCGAGTATGTGGAGCTAAGTTAAGTACCAGAGCGGATGATCAGGATGAGGCGGCCATCGATAAGCGACATGCCATTTATTACGATGAGCAGAATGGTACTTTAGCAGCTATTGCTTATTTTCGCCAAGAGGCAACTAAGCCTGGAGGTGGTTTTAAATTTATTGCCGTTGACGGCCGCCCGGGAGTTAAAGAAGTTACCCAGGAATTAATTAAACAACTTGAAGGTTTAAAATAAAAAGGCCTCTAAGAAGGTTCTTTCTCTACGCAGGCATAGGCGTTGTGATTGTGGATGGATTCAAGGTTCTCTGATTCCACCCTGAACCAGGTAATATTGCTATGTCTTTGGAGGCGCAGGGCGATATTGCGGACCACATCTTCCACAAATAACGGATTATCATAAGCCTTTTCCGTCAAAAATTTTTCGTCAGCCCTCTTCAAGAGAGAATAAACTGCGGCACTGGCGGAATTTTCGATCATATTGATTAAATCTTCTATCCAAAAAAATTTGCGGAACTTGACTTTTACGGTCACCAGACTCCGCTGATTATGGGCGCCCCGTTGACTAATTTCTTTAGAACATGGGCAGACAGTCGTGACCGGAACCGTAACACCTACGATAAGCGAATGATGGCCATTTACTAAGGAAGCCAAGAATTGACAAGAATAGCTCATCAAACTCTTGGCTTTAGATTTAGGAGCCCGCTTTTCAATAAAGTAAGGGAATTCTACTTCCAAATATGCGGAATGAGCGTTTAATTTCTCTTTCATTTTATCCAAAATGGTGGAGATAGCATGCATATTGATCGTCCCACGGTATTGGTTCAAAATTTCGATAAAACGGCTCATATGCGTACCTTTGAAATGATGGGGAAGGTTTACATACATATTTATTCGTCCCACAGTGTGTTGAATTTTATTCTTTTTATCCAATACGGTAATCGGGTAAAGGATGTTCTTTACTCCTACTTTATTAATCTCTATATTCCGGTAATCGGGAAGGTTTTGAATATCAATCATGGATCGGTCCTTGGTAAGTAGCTTGCGAAGTTTCTGATTCCCATACAGAAACGGAACATAGGCGGAGAGGGCCGTCATCGATTTGCCGGGATAATTCGGCAAAAATATATGCAGCCAAGTTCTCAGCTGAGGGATTTTTATCTTGAAAAACGGGCAAATCGTTTAAATAGCGATGATCAAGGAAGGCGAGAACAGCTTGAGTCTTAGCTTTTAAAAGGCGAAAATCCATGACCATACCCTGCTCATTAAGCTCAGGGGACTCTACGGTTACCTCAACGGTAAAATTATGGCCATGAAGGTTTTCGCACTTGCCGCCTACCTCTTTTAAATTATGAGCCGCCGAGAAGTTAGTTTTTATTTTGATAGTAAAAATGATCGATCCCTGCCTTTTTAAATTTTTATGAATTGATTTAAATTAACTCAATCCTAGGCTCCTTGTCAACTCGCCCATTTTCCCTTCCTAACTTTACTTTTCAAAAATAGAAATGTTTTTGAAAGATTGTTCATAAAAATTTCATGAGGAGACCAGAAGATGAATGAGAAAACCAGTCCGAACTAAAGAGAGGAAAGGCTCCTTTTTAATTGAGGTATTAAGTGGTGATCCAATTTTTTATTGACTCTTTTATAATTTTTCAGTTACCCTTTCTTAAAAGATTTGGCCAGCAAATTTTTTATTAAAAGACCAAAGAAGCTAAAGTTTTAAAAAAGGAAATCAGGAGAAGATTTTATGAAAATTGGCATGATGAATAATCCTCGCTTCAACCTCTTAGAAGAAATTTCCTGGGCGGGGGAAAATGGCTTCGCTTTTTTGGATTTAACCTTAGAGCCCCCAGCCGCTCATCCGGCCAAATTGCCCAAGGCAGAGGTGCGTAAATCTCTGGCGGAAAGCGGTTTAGATATAATCGGGCATACGGCTTATTATTTGCCTTTGGCTTCACCCTATGAAAGGCTGCGGTTAGCGGCCATCGAGGAATTACGCTTAGCTATACAATTTTTGGCTGATTTAGGCGCCGAGACAGTCACCATTCATCCGGATAAATCTATATCTTCAGCGCATTATGCCCAAGGGATTTATCAGAAGAATCTAAGCACGCTGGAAGAAGTAATTAATATAAGTCAGTCATTAGGAATTAAAATTCTGCTCGAAAACATGGACCGCATTTTTAATACGGTTGAGCAAATTCAAGAAGCCCTGACCCGTTTCCCGCAGTTAGGCTTTCATTTAGATGTAGGACATGCCAATCTTTTTGTGGAAAAAAACAGAACGGAAGAATTTCTGCAGGCTTTTTATGGACGCTTAGCGCACGTGCATTTTTCGGATAATTTTGGCAAGAGTGATGATCTGCATTTGCCGTTGGGCGCGGGAAACATTGAATGGCCAGAGATAGTCTCTTTATTAAAAAGCTCTGGTTATGATGGTACTATTACCCTGGAAGTTTTTTCTGCTGATCGTCGCTACTTACTCCAAAGCAAAGAATACCTTTTAGAATTATGGAATAAATGTTAAAGCTAGATATAGTTGATCCCCAAATAAACAAGAGACAAGATAAATTTCCCCCCCTTTCTCTTTTGTTAGCTCATACTATGGACCGTGAAGAGGTGGAAGAGATAAAAAAGGCGGAGGGAATCCCTGTAATCATTGTTTTCCCGACCCGCGGGGATGAGGAGATGCTAACCTTAGAAAGGGAAATTCAAATACTACAGCCATTAATGGGTAAAATCATCGATGAAATTTGGATTGCCTTCGGTGGTAATGAACATGACGATATTCCTTTAATGGCTAAAAAATATGGCGTGCAGGTTTTCTATGCCCAAAAAAATGGCATGGGTGATGCCCAAGGGAAAAATTCGGGCAAAGGCTTGGCCATGCGCGGACTCCTTTATCATCTCTGCACCGAGCGCCATCTCTGCCACCCCCAAGCAATCATTGAATTTATCGATGCGGATATCAAAGAAGGGTATTTCAATCCCCGCTGGGTAATTGACCCCGTAGGGGCGATTCTCTGGTTTACCGAGGTGGAAGTGGCCAAAATTGTTTACCACCGTCCATTTGGTGGACGTTTGAACGCTTTCATTACTCCTTTTATATCTATCTTTGACCATCCCGCCATCAATCCCCTTAAAAAACTTTTATATTTTCTTTCGGGAGAGATTGCTGGCACACTCCGTTTTTGGCTCTCTGTGCCTTTTAAGCAGAATTTTGGTATCGAAATGAAAATTTTGACTTCTTTAGCCTTCAACAAAATTAATCTTCGGCCTGGGAGTCAAGATCTTGCTCATGTATTGCAAGTTTATATAGGAGAAATGGACCATAAGCATAACCCTTTACGCAGTGTCGGTAAAGTAAAAGGCCTGGATGCCATGGCTAAGGAAGTATTCCAGACTTTCCTGGAAGATCTGTCTGCCGAGGGATTGATTAATTTGGAAAAAGGATTGCAGTTTTCTGACCGATTGCCCGTATCAGCTATAGACTTATTTAACGAGGGAAGCCGAAATTTAGGAGGGGTCCATAATCAGGAGTTACTCGTCCATGAATTGACTTTTACCCCCCTTAAGAACCTACCCGAAATCCGCCGCCTTTGCTCTTGGTTAAAATAATTACTAAGCAATTTTTTGGGCAGACAGACTGGAACTCGGCCCCCGAAGGTCCAAATTCTTTTGGCCATAAAGAATGATCGACTTGGGCAAGAAATAATTTCCGATTTTTTCCAAAAAGCGCAAAGGCGGGGAAAAAAGAGCTAAGTGCAGAAATTTACGGTAAAGCAAAGGAATCCGCGCTTTTTCTTGATGGAGGCCGCATAAGCAGCGCAACATCCAATAAGGGGAATGAAAGGCATGGGCAAAACCGATGGCGTATACTTGGAGATTGTTGGCCGCCATGGATTTAGCTAAGGTTTGCGGAATAACTTTGCGCACATGCCCGCCGGGGGTGCGAAAATATTCCTTAGAAAGCTGCCCGTAAATATATTCGGTAACCAAAGTGGGTACGGAAATAGCGATCCTCCCGCCTTTTTTTAACACTCTGGTCAGTTCCGCGAAAAGCGGTTTTTCATCCCAGAAATGTTCCATAACTTCGGAACAAATGATCCGATCAAAAATTTCATCAGGAAAAGGAAAGCGAAGCACATCCCCGCGAATTAGCAAGTATCTGGCTTTAATTTCCTTTTTTTTCTTTAGGCTTTCTAAGATGTAACGGGCTTTTAATAAAGAATGCTGATTTAAATCGAGCCCTAAAATAGTGCAAGGCCAGTGGAGGCAGGCAAAGACATGTCGTCCTTCGCCGCAGCCAGCATCCAAGATAAGGTCTCCAGTTTGCAGGGATAATTTACGGAAGTCTATGGTAAGCATCGATTACTTCTCGATATATTTCTACTAATTGCTGCGCGGCCCTTTCCCAACTAAAAAACTGCAAAATTCTTTGCCGAGCTGCTTGGCCCATCTGCTGGCGCAGGTCATTATTTTTTAAAAGATAAGAGATAGCATGGGCTAATGCCTGGGCATCACGGGGCGGGATTAAAAGACCGGCTTTTTCATCATTTCCTACTACTTCCGGCAAGGCTCCGGCTTGGCAGGCTATAACCGGCAAGGCACAAGCCATAGCTTCAGCGGCCGGAAATCCAAAGCCTTCATAAAGGGAAGGGACGACGGCTATCTCTGCTTGACAATATAATCTCACTAATTCTTGAGGTTCAATCTTGGCGATGAAGTGGACTCGATGGCTAATTCTAAATTTCTCGGCTAATAAGGGGGCGAAAGATCTTTGCGGAGCGCCACCATCCACCACGGTGAGCGTAACCTCTTCCGGCAGGTACGTGAGAGCCTGCAATAGATATAACAATCCCTTTTTCCTATCTTCTGAATTACCTACAAAAATAAGGCTTTTGGGCTTCTTGTGTATGGCCGGTAGGGGAGCAAAAACTTTAGTGTCTAATCCGTTATAAACCACTCTGATTTTTTCCGTTTGGACTCCAAAGGCTTTGACTATTTCTTTGGCGGAATCCTGAGAAACAGTTATGATACAGTCTAACCGCCTGCTCACGATGCCTTGCATAATTAAAGGGTAATAAAGAACTCGCCGAACTTTTTGGCGCAAGTTGGAGGGCTGTTCAAACCATGTTGCCCGGTCAATAGATAAAGGGTGGTGAATAGTCGCTACTACCGGGATGTTTAATCTTTTCCAGAGCAACATTCCGTACCCTAAACATTGATTGTCATGGATGATATCAAAACGATATTTAGGGGCTAGTTCTTTTAATTTATAAAAGGCGCGGAGGCTGAAGGCTTTGATCTCCGGGAAAACACCAAAACGGGAAGCTAAAAATTCATAAAAATGAAGGGGGTGAAAAATGCGCCAGGGATTTACGGGGGGCAGAAAATTTTTCTTCTTGCCAAAGAAATTAAAATTCTCGATTTTGTGGACGACAGCCCCTTGGAGAAAAAGAGGCCAAGGAGGCCCTACCAGGACATGAACTTCATGCCCCAGTTTCACCAGTTCGTTAGCTAAATAAGTTAAATAGATTCCTTGGCCGCCACAATAAGGGTTGCCCCGATAGGAAAGAAGAGCTATTTTCAATTTTTGTTTCGCCATAAGTTTTTAAGAAAATTCTTTATAAACAGCTTCGGTTTTCTCAGCTACTTTACTCCAAGTAAAGAGTTTTTCTACGCGCTCTCTCCCCATTTGACCCATTATTTTCGCCTTTTTTTCGTCTTCGATAATGTCCTTGATGGCTTGGGCCAAAGCCGGGGCGTTTCGAGGAGGTACTAAAAGGCCAGCTCCTTCTTCCCCGACTACTTCGGGCAGGGCCCCCGTATTAGTAGCAATTACCGGAGTGCCGCAAGCCATAGCCTCAGCGGCCGGCAGACCAAATCCTTCGTAAAGGGAAGGCAGGACTACCAAACCTGCTGTATTGTAAAGTAGGCGAAGCTTTTCGGCGGATACTTTTCCAGTGAAAACAACGCGGGATGACAAGGAATATTTTTTTACGAAGCTGGCTGCATAAGTTTTTTGGGGTGGTCCTTCATCTACAATCGTCAAATTAATATGTCGGGGTAAAAGAGTCAGGGCCTGGAGCAGGTATTTTATGCCTTTCTTTGGATCATCTGTGTTGCCGACGAAAAGGAGAGAATTTGGCTTGCGGGGCAAATGCAAAGGGCAAAAAAATTCGGCATCTAATCCATTATAGACCATGCGGATTTTATCTGCGGCAACATGAAAAGCTCGCTGGATTTCTTTGGCCGATTCTTGGGAAGAAGTGATAATACGGTTGCAATAACGAATGACTTTGCGTTGCATGCCAATGGGATAAAAGACGATGGAATAATATTTTTCTTTAAAATTTTTATTTCTCTCTAAACTGGCTTGCAAGTCCACTGTTAAGGGATGATGGACAGTGGTTATCAGAGGCAGGCCGAATAACTTTAAGAATAAGAGCCCGTATCCAAGAGACTGGATATCGTGGATTATCTCTATTCTTTCCGTAATCATGAGCTCCTTTAGAACCTGAAGAGCGCGGAGGCTAAAGAGCAGCATCTCGGGGAAAAAACCCAGACGAGTTACGGCCAACTCATAAAAATTAAGAGGATGGAAAATTCGCCAAGGGGAAACTGGCAGCCAATCCTTTTTCCTGCCCCATAAGTTTAAATTTTCAATATAAATTACTCTGGCCCAGGGCATTGGCCAAGGTTTGGGGGAACCGACCAGGATAGTTATTTCGTGGCCGCGGCGGGCCATCTCGCGCGATAAAAAATATAAATAAACCCCTTGCCCCCCGCAATAAGGATTTCCCCGATAGCAAAGAAGAACAATCTTCATTTTTCAATGTTAACTTTCGGGTGTATTTTTAGAGGCCGAGAAATCGCTACTTTCTTCCCTTGGCCCGTGGGTATTTGGTTCTGGAACAGGGGGAACCGTCTTGATGGTGAGAATTGTCCAACCAATCCAGAAGGCTAAACCCAAAAGACCCAAGAAGCCAATCATTACCGGAATAGCGAGGGCCCAATAATTTTGTTGGAAAATCCCCCATAAAAATAAGACGGCAATAATCACAATGGCCAAACAAAGTAGACCGCCCCAAAGGCGGGATGTATCAATCACGTATTTCCCTCCCTTCTGCCCCAAATTTTCTTGGCTGACCCACCATGATTAGGACATCTCCCCAAGGAGCGTACCAAGAAGCCCACCAATCAAATATTTTTAGAATCTTAAGTCCCCAGGAACGGGGTAAATTTTTTAAAAACTTGGCCCACTTTGGAAATCCCCAGAAAAGGGAAACACCTTTAAGGCGATACTTTAGCAGAAAGATTTTTCCTAAGGCCTGGAGCGTGGGGTAGTTAAATTTAAAATTATGGTCAGCAGGAGTTTCCCAGATATGGGGAGGAGCGATTTCTCTTTTTAAAAAAAATTTAAAAAGAGAATTTATTCCTTTGGCTAAGGTGCAACTCAAGCTATCCAGATTGGCCGCCGCAATAATAACTTTTCCTCCTTTTTTAGTTACTCGGCACATTTCCGCCAAGGCCCTTTCCGGATTTGCGAAGTGGTCAATAGCTCCCTTGCAATAGACCCGCGAGAAAACTTCCTGGCGGAAGGGGAGGTCTTCCGCCAAACTCCTTACCAAAGTTACAATTTGGCCCGAATTTTTAACCCATTCTTTAGCTTTACACAACATGATCGCGGAAGGATCACAGCCATAAATGACGACTCCTTTTTTAGCTAAAGAAACAGCGTCTATAGCTCGTCCGCAAGCCACATCCAAAACCACACTTCCTTTTTCGGCGTCAACTGCCTGCAAAGTCTCCTCCGTCATTCGCTGGAAGACAAATTCCGTATCTAAAGATAAAATTTTAGGCAAAACGCCTTCATCATCCCAGGATAAATCCACTTTACCTTTTTTATGAAAAAGCTGGGAAGGGCCGGCAAATTTTTTAGCCAGGATTTTTTTTTCAGGGGAAATGGAATTTTTAGTCATCGCGCCCTTTTTTTAATAAATATTCTTGGAGCACAGGAGAAGGGTAAGGTCCTCTCTCTTTAGCTAATTCTACAATGTAGGCAATAAATTCTTCATACGTAAAACCAGCGGCCTTGGCTGAGCGAATTAAGCCGGCATCCGGAGAGATATCGGGGTTGGCATTCACCTCCAAAACATAAGGGGTTCCCTGCGCATCAAGGCGAATATCGACCCGGGCGTAATCCCGACATTCCATAATCTGATATACTTTTAGAGAAATTTCTATGACCTTTTTCTCTACCTCAGGAGATAAAGGTGCCGGACAGATTGGCAAAGTATGCCGAAATTCCAAACTTTGGTCTTCCCATTTAGCAGCATAACCGCAAATTTTGGGCAGTTCTGGCGGTAAAGAAGAAAAGTCAATTTCCGAAATGGGCAGGGCACGCGGTTCGGAATTACCAATTATGGAGACATTCAACTCCCGGCCATCAATATATTCCTCAAGAAGGGCAGGCTGGCCATAGTGCTGATGAATTTTTGTAACCTGCCTCTTTAAAGAACTTTGATCTTTCACCAATGATTCGTTGTCTATACCTAAGCTGGCATCCTCTCTCAGCGGTTTGACAATTAATGGATAATTTATCTTTAGAGGATTATCCTCTTCTGCCGGAAAGCAAATTTGATAATTAGGAGTAGGAATGCCGGCGTGGGCCAAAATGGATTTAGTTTTTCCTTTGTCTTGGGTTAATCCTAAAACAAAAGCCGCAGACCCGGTAAAAGGGATGTTAAGGAGTTCTAAAATAGCAGCCACATTCATCTCCAAAGAGGTTTTCCCAGCAAATTCTTCGCAAAGGTTAAAGACAACATCAACTTGAGCGTCGAGGATTTTGCGGATTAGATCGCTTAAATTTGTCTGCACCTCTAATTGGGAAACTTTATAACCCATTGATTTTAAAGCGGCCTGCACCGCCCGTAAACGTTCTTTTACCGATTTAATACCGAGTTTATCCGGTGAACCATTGGGGAAGAAAGGGTAACTGAAGAGAATTAAAACCGAACTTTTGGCCATCAAAACAACCCCACTCTCCGGCACGCTATATCCAGAACCATGTTAATCAGCTCAGCATAAGAGATGCCTGCTGTGCGGGCGGCTTTAGGAAAACAAGAATTGGCGTCGGGATTAGGGAGGATACCAGGTAAGGGATTCAGTTCTAAGATGTTTGGTTCTCCTTTTTCGTCAAGGCGCACATCAATCCGACACCAATCCCGACATCTTAAGGCGAAGAAAGCGGCCCGACAAACTGATTCGATTTTTTTCTTCAGATTTAATGGTATCTTAGCTGGGCAAGCAAAAATTTCCAAAGGTTTTTCTACAGTATCCCAGATCCATTTAGCTTCGTAAGAGTAAATAGGGTTTATATTAGGGGGAAGTTCAGAGAATTGGATTTCTACAATAGGTAGTATTTTTAAATCTTGGCCATTGCCTAAGAGGGCTACGGTGAATTCCCGCCCCGGCAAATATTTTTCCACCAAAGCCGGTTGCGCATAAGCCTTTAAAATATGCTGGACTTGTTCTTTCAATTCTCGTTTAGTGCGCACCAAGGCTTTGTTGCTAATTCCTTTGCTTGACCCTTCCCAAAGAGGTTTAACGATCAAAGGTAAAGGAGGAAGGTCATCAAGCTTTTGGATGTTAGTGACGACGCGAAAAGGAGCGGTAGGGATACCATGATAAGAAAGAATCTCTTTGGCCAATGATTTATCCAAACAAAGGCCCAAAGTTAGAGGGTCTGAACCAGTATAAGGGATCTGTAACATTTCCAGGATGGCCGGAATTTGGAGTTCCCGGCTTGCTCCTTTTAGTCCTTCGGCCATATTAAAAACTATCTCTGGCCGATATTTTTGAAACTTGGCAAAAGCTTTTTCATCGGCTTCGATGAGCAAAACTTGATGTCTTTGGGCCAACGCAGAGCGAACAGCGTTAATAGTCTCTGCATCATCCCACTCGGCGTAGAGATCATCAGCCGAGGCGGCAGCTCTGCCTTTCTTTAAATTGAAGCATAGAGCGACTTTCATTTGTGCTCCCGCTATTTTTAGAGAATGAAAACGGCCGCGGCCAAGACCGTGGCCCAGCCGCTCTTAACTATACAGGATTGGGTAATATTAGTAGTGCGCACTATTTTGTCACTAATTCTATAAAATTCTTTCTTTTCATCCCAACTTTTGTCTTCATCGAATTCTATGCCCAAAGTGGAGGCAAGCATAGCGGCCGCTAAATCTTCGGCATAGTCCCCTGCTTCCTTTTCAGTTTGGCCGAAAGCATGGTGTTCGCTGAGATAGCCATAGAGTGACTTTTCAGTCGGGATGGCACAGCCAATAGAAGCAGCGATCAGGCGCCGTGGCTCGTTTGAGCTACACTTGGCCAATACACAGAAAGTTATACCTCCGGGCACAAGCTCGCGCAATCCCTGCGATCGAGAAATTATTTTACACCGGGGAGGGAGAATACTGGAGACGGTAACTAAGTTACACTTTTCAATGCCGGCATCTCTTAAGGCTAACTCAAAAGACCGTAATTCTTCTTTATGCATTCCTACCCCTTTAGTAAAAAATACTTTACGCGGAACCCAAGTCTCCAATTCTTCTTTCCTCCTTTGTTAAAATCAACGCTCCTTCTTTAAGGAGTCGGCAAAAATTTCACCTAAAAATCTATATATCAGTTTGGCGGCGAGAAATTCTGGACTGGTTAAACCCGGAATGGGGGTAAGTTCCACCACATCAAATCCCACAATTTCTTTTTTTCTGGCTAAAAGCCTGAGTAATCCGGCCAGGCTTTTCCAGGAAAGGCCGGCCGGTTCCGGCGTCCCCACTGCCGGCATAATCGCTGGATCAAGTACATCTAAATCTATGGTCACATAAACTTGAGAAGTAAGAGCGGCGCATACTTTTTCTGCCCAGGAGGTTAGATCTTCTAATTGGTACCCCCAAAAGGTAATCACGCTACTTTCTTTTAAATAGTCATTTTCTTCTTTACTTAAACTGCGTATGCCTACCTGGACTAAAGGGCCTAATTCCGACAAGCGCCGGCCTACACAAGCATGACTAAAACGAGTCCCTTCATATTCATCCCGCAGATCGGCATGGGCATCTAATTGTAAGAAAGAGACCTGCGGATACTTATCTTTTAGGGCTTGGGCCGCTCCTAAGGTTAAGGTATGTTCTCCCCCAAGGAGTACCAGAAATTTGCCCGCGTCCAAGACTTTCTGAACGTAAAAACGCACCTGCCGCACCATCTCTTCTGGGCCACAAGCCACAGCTTCCATAGGATCCAGGGTATGGATGCCTATTTGAAAAGTTTCCACTTTTAATTCTTCATCAAAAAGCTCCAGGTGGGTAGAAGCTTCCAGAATAGCCAAAGGGCCGCGGCGCGATCCTGGGATGTAGGTGCTGGTCAGGTCGTAAAGCACGGGCAACATTACTACCCGGGCGTTTTCCCAGCCGGAATAGGCCGGGGGTAAGCCACCAAAATTAAATGGTATGGTCATAGGTTCTTTAGAAATCATTTTCGTTTGCCTGGATTATAATTAACAGGCCAGGAATACAGTTTACTCATATTTGGCCGCCGGCGCTTTTTTATTAATTCGCCCCATTCTTGCGCTAAAGCGGAAACAAGAATGGGCAGGGCAATTGTGGAGTCACAGTAAAGCGTGACTTTCCGGGCTTGTTCAGCTATCTTCCCCCATGATTGGGATTCTTCAAATGTACACCCACTCAAACCACCCCAATGGGGAGCATCTGTAGTGATTTGAATCGCGTAATGATGGCCCGGTACTTTCAAGCCCATCATGTTAGCCGTAACTTCGGTCTGTTGAATAAAATTTTTGGGAGTACCACCGCCAAGGAAGATGACCCCTGTAGCTTTAGATTGAGCCACGATGAAAGCAGTTTCCCGCACATCGGCCAATATGTCAAAAAACAAAGGGGGCTTATTCCTTTCTAAGGCCAAGGCAATACCAATAGAGGAATCCCCCAAAGCCGGACAATAAATAGGCACTCCTGCTTGATAGGCTGCAGTAATAATCCCCTCTTCTTTTTTATCTTTGAGGAGCTGCTTACCTAAACGAGCAAAAAATTCCCTTGTATTCAAAGGCCGATTTATGCGTAAGGAGCGGGCAAAGCGCATAATATACAAATCAGATTCCACAAATTCTTTTTCGCTGGCAAAGACATCATAGATCCGATCAATCCCTTCTTTTTTTAACACCACGTCATCGACAAAATGGTGACCTTGCCAATGGCAAAATCCTAAGGTTTCGTGGAGGTCATGAAAGAGATTGGCCCCCGTGGAAACAAGGCAATCGATGAAGCGATTTTGGATGAGATACACAAAAATTTGGCGCATACCGGCTGGAATAAGAGCTCCAGCTAAACCAAGGAAAATGGTTGTTTCCTGCTTAAGCATTTCATTCCAAATCTGGAAGGCCAACGAAAGATTTTTACCCTGGAAGGCTGTTCTGCCCATCTCCTGCAAGAGGCCTGAGGTTTCTTGGTTTGTTTTGACCTGGAGTGGCTTAACCGGTTTTCTTAAACTTAGAGTATCCATAGAACTTAGCCTCCGCTAAGGAATTGGCATACGTATCCGATAAAAAATACTGAAAAAAAATTTTTTCGTCAAGAAATTTAAATTAAAATTTTAAAATTTTTTTCCTCTAACCGTTGAGCGGTTTCTGGAAAGTTTCCAAATTAAAAAAATCAGGCGGAAGGGAGTGGAGGAAATTAAAATTAGATTATGATTTAAAAATTTTCGATGATCAGGTATTGCCATACTAAAGGGTGGAGGCTTTAACTTCTTAAGCTGCAAATTCGGGGATAATAATTTCTGGGGCTTGTAGCCATTCTTATATAAGGCACTAGGCAATGGAGTATGGCGTAGGGCAAAGGTTCCTCCCTTGCCGAAAAGAGGCCAGCCCCAAAAGCTTACCCTCCGAAGATTAATAAAAATTTATCGCGAAGTTTCGTAGGGCAAGGGCTTGTCCTTTGCCGTATGCGGCAGGCCATAAATGCTTAAATGTTTCACCGCAGAGAACGCCGAGAGCGCAGAGAGTTATTTTATTATTAGCCACTGAGAGCACGGAGCCCATAGAGAAAAATTATATGCCAAAAAGAATAAAAAAATTAAAGAGAATGTTAACCCAATTTCCCATTATTCCATTCTCCCATTTTTCCATTATTCCATCATTCCTTTTTTATCACTCAACGATATCCCCTTATACGCTTTCCACTTGTCTTTTAATTACCCCACTATCCAACTGCAGCACTATTATTCGCCCTGCTCCCTGCCCCTCGCTCCCCGCCCAGCCATTTCCCCATTATTCCACTATATTTCTAATTTTCCATCATTCCAGTATTCCATATTTTTCCATATTTGCCCGTAGGGCAAGGGTTTATCCCTTACCACAATCGGCATGCCCTAAAGTCTTGCTCTACAAAATAAGAGGAACTAATTTTTCTTACTATGTCACTCACCAGGCAATGATGCATTACATAATCAAAATTTCTCAATCTTGACTTTTTCAATGATAACTGGTAATTTTGCCCAAAAAAGATAGAAAAAAGAAAATAAGAGGTGGAAAAGTGATCCCCCGTTATTCACGTAAAATAATGGCTCAAATATGGGAGCCGGAAAATCGGTTTCGCAAGTGGCTCCAGATTGAACTATTAGCCTGCGAAGCTATGGCAAAATTGGGAGAAGTTCCCCCAGCAGCTTGGGAAAATATTCGCCAGAAAGCTGCCTTTGACCTAAAAAGAATCGAAGAGATTGAGAAAGTCGTTAAGCACGACGTGATTGCCTTCTTGACAGCAGTAAGCGAAAAAGTGGGCCCCGACGCCCGCTTTCTGCATTTTGGCTTAACATCTTCGGATATTTTAGATACCTCCTTAGCTATGCTTTTAGTGGAGGCTGCCGCTGTTTTGGAAGAAGACCTAAAAAAATTATTAGGTGCGCTAAAAAAAAGGGCTTATGAGCATAAGCTTACGCCGATGATGGGACGAACGCATGGGGTGCATGCCGAACCGATTACCTTTGGTTTAGTTTTAGCCCTTTGGTACGCAGAAATGGAAAGAAATCTTGAACGTCTGCGCCGGGTGAAAGCAGGGATTGCTTACGGGAAAGTTTCGGGGGCGGTGGGTACATATGCTCATCTGAACCCGGCCGTAGAAGCTTACGTGTGCGCGAAATGCGGCTTGAAACCTGCTCCTATATCTAATCAAATCGTGCAACGCGATCGGCATGCAGATTATTTCGCGGCCTTGGCTATAATCGCCTCCTCCGTGGAAAAAATTGCTTTACAGATTAGACATCTGCAAAGGACAGA
>CAZAGD010000145.1:0-2601 GCA_964484485.1 uncultured Syntrophaceae bacterium | reverse complement strand
ATTCAATTCGTCGGCTAAAACTTCTCCAGCAATCCGCGATTTTAATTCTCTGGCCAAATTCTCTATATTGCTCATTTATTTTTACCTCGATATTTTTCCCTTAAGCTATTAGCTTCTAATTTTTCCTAATTTCATTCAAGCATGAATTTCCAAGAAAAATCAAGAAATTTAGGGGCCCGCAAAAGCGACCGCTAATCAATTTTTTTATTGACCGTCTAATATTTCTCGCCAGCAGGAAACAGGCGGGAGGGGGAGAGCCTCTCTTTCCCGCCTGAATTAAGCCGCAATTTAAAAACTGATCGACGGTCAAATTTTTTTTAACATTGACTTCCCAAATACCTTCATGCTAATTTATTTTCCACTTAAACCTACCCTGCTAAATAAAAAGCTTGGGAGAATAGCTGTGTCGGAATATTTAGCTAAACTTTTAGCAGAGCTTTCCGCTCTCGATGGCCTTCCCGGGCACGAACAACCAGTAGTGCGGTATTTAAAAGAAAAATTCCAGCCTTTAGCCACGGAAATATCTATAGGGACCAATGGCAATATTTATGCTCTCCAAAAAGGTAACCAGCCTGGCTTAACTGTCATGGTGGCCGCCCATATGGATGAGATCGGCTTAGTAGTACGCAATATTGATGAGCAGGGAATGATTCGCTTTGATAAATTAGGATGGTTCAGCGATTCATTCCTTCCCGGAACGCGAGTGCGCATAAAAGGCATTCCGGGGTTGATTGGCATAAAACCAGGCCATCTGCTGACTGCTGACGGAAGAAGAAAAGAATAAAGTCCTACCTCACCGCAGCTTATCTATTGATGTGGGGGCTAATAGCGCAGAAGAGGTCAAGCGGATGGGTATTACTATTGGGGACCCTATAGCTTTTGATGTTTCTTTTACCCGTTGGGCTAACTCTAATTTTTGTTGCGGAAAGGCCCTGGATAACCGGGCCGCTTGTGCTATCTTGATCGCCTTAACGGAAAGGCTTGCCGATGGTAATTTTCCTGGAACCTTTTGGGCAGTAGGCACCGTTCAAGAAGAAAGAGGATTAGGAGGAGCGCGCACTGCGGCTTATTTTACTCACCCAGATTGGTTCATAGCTTTAGACGTGGCTCTTTCTGTAGATAATCTTGATCAAACTTCTCCATCCCCGCAAGTTAAGTTAGGGGCTGGGGTAGTTATAAATTTGGGAGATTTTTTAGAGTCCGCTAAAAGAGGATATTTTATAAATCCTGGTCTCAAGCGTTTGGCCATCCAGCTAAGTAAGCAAAAAAATATTTCTATCCAGTTGCAAGCCCTCTATGGCAACTCTTATACAGATGCGGCGGCCGTAGCTCAAGAATTTTCCGGAATTCCCTCTATTTCTTTGGGCATCCCTGTCCGTTACGTGCACACTCCATCTGCAGTATGCCATCTTCAGGACATGAAAGCCTGTTTAGATTTAGCTGAAGCGCTGATCCGCCATGGCCTGCAAAATAAAGATTTGGCTTTCTTGCCAGATGACTAAAAGGCGGGAGTAAATGATTTCGACTTGGCTTAAGAATAATGCGCAGACTATTTTGATGTTTCTTTTTGTTTTGCTGCTCTGGCACTTTGGCGTGGTTATCTTGGGGATAAAAGAATACATTCTGCCCACACCTATAGCAGCCATTAAGACGCTCTTGGAACCTAAATATCGTTGGTCTTTTAACTTCTTGGCTACTTTTTATGAAGTCGTAGGTGGATTCCTTCTTTCAGGAGTTGTTGGGGTTATTTTAGGTATTGCCATTATTTGGTCGGAGTGGATGAAAAGGACCATCCTCCCTTTTTTAGTTTTTCTAAATACCCTCCCGAAAATTGCGGTGGCCCCTCTTTTTTTAATCTGGTTTGGCTACGGAATTCTTCCTAATATCCTTATTGTAGTTCTCATTTCCTTTTTTCCCATGGTCATCAATACGGCTACCGGTTTAGTAGCTGTTGAAGAAGACCTCTTAGACCTCGTAAATTATCTACACGCCACCAAATGGCAGAAGCTAAAAATGATCCAATTGCCTAATTCCTTACCCTATATTTTTTCCGGTTTAAAGATTACGGCGACTACTGCCGTGGTGGGAGCAATTGTGGGTGAATTTATTGCCTCCGATAAAGGGTTAGGCTCAGTGATCATCTCTTCCCAAACCACACTTTCCACACCAGCCATCTTTGGTTCTTTGATCCTAATTACCATAATTGGCCTGGGACTTTTCTGGGCTGTTGAAATAATGGAGAAAATTTTAATGCCTTGGGAAAGAAAAAAATAAAAGCGCTTCAAAATAAAGAAAAATTAAAATAAAAAAGGGGGAAGAAAAATGAAGAAACAAATGGACAAATTGATGGGCGAATTGGGACTAATTCTTTTTTTCCTGGCCTTGGTCAATACGGCCGGGGCAGTCGATAAAGTAACCTTAAACCTGAACTGGTTCTATGTGGGAGATCATTCACCTTATTTTGTAGCCACGGATAAAGGTTGGTATAAAGAAGAAAATTTAGAAGTAAATATTATTCCCGGAAAAGGATCTGCCGATGTAGCTAAAAAGATTGATGTAGGGTCAGCAGAATTTGGGATTGTAGATACCGGCGTGGGCATC
>CAZAGD010000144.1:0-3584 GCA_964484485.1 uncultured Syntrophaceae bacterium | reverse complement strand
GGGGCAAAGAAAACAAGTAGACGTGATCAAGATCAATGATGCCATAACTCCGGCGGTGGCTGAATTTATCAGCAAGTCTATTGATCAGGCTGTGAAAAACCGGGCCGAATGTCTGGTAATCCAGTTAGACACTCCCGGCGGGCTGGACACTTCTATGCGCGATATAATCAAAGACATAATGAATGCTGATATCCCTATTATAGTGTATGTAGCTCCCAGCGGCGCTAGAGCAGCTTCGGCAGGTGTTTTTATTACTTTGGCCGCAGATATCGCGGCGATGGCTCCCGGGACGAACATAGGGGCTGCTCACCCCGTGGCCGTTGGCGGCGGGCGGATAGACCGAACCATGAGTGAAAAAATAGTTAATGATGCTGTGGCCTACATTCAATCGATCGCTGAAAAAAAGGGGCGTAACGTAAAATGGGCTGCCCAGGCTGTCCGGGAGAGTGTTTCTATTAGAGAAACAGAAGCCTTAAAAATAAAAGTCATCGACTTAATAGCTAAAGACCTAAATGATTTGTTAGAAAAAGTGCATGGTAAAACCATCGAAAAACCTCGGGGAGAGATTAAATTAGCTACCAAAGGTCTGAAAACTAATTTATTAGAAATGGGTTTCCGCGAAAGGTTTTTAGCTGTCTTGAGCAACCCCAATATCGCCTACATTCTTATGATGATTGGTCTAGTCGGCCTATACTTTGAACTTTCTAACCCCGGGGCCATCTTTCCGGGTGTGATTGGGGGTATCTGTCTAATTTTGGCCTTTTTTGCTTTTCGTACCTTACCGGTCAACTATGCCGGCGTGATGCTGATTCTCTTGGGCGTTTTTCTCTTTGTGGCGGAAATAAAAATTGCCAGTTATGGTCTCCTTACTATAGGGGGATTAGTCTCTCTGGCTCTGGGGTCAATTATGCTCTTTGAATCACCCATTCCCGCCTTGCGTGCTTCCCTTTATGTAATTATTCCCACCGTTATCGTTACCGGGGCCTTTTTTGCCTTCGCGGTAACTATGGCCCTTAAAGCTCAACTGGCCAAGCCAGCAACTGGTGCCGAAGGATTGGTTGGAGAAATTGGCGTGGTTCAAACCCCTTTGCGTCCGGAGGGTAAAGTCTTCGTGCATGGCGAAATTTGGAATGCTTATGCCGAAGAAACTATAGAAGTGGGGGAGAAAGTGCGCGTCCTAAAAACGGAAGGTCTTAAAGTTAAAGTGGAAAAGATAAAGAAGGCTTAATTTTCGCAAAATATTTTCAAAATTTTTAAAATAAAAAAGGAGGAGATAATTATGTCGGTTATATCGCTTGCTGTTTTATTGATTTTAATTTTGATGATCTTGGCTAGTGCATTAAGAATTCTCAATGAATATGAAAGAGGTGTAATCTTTCGCCTGGGACGCGTGCGCACTGTGGGCGGAAAGCCAGCAGCTAAGGGGCCTGGTTTAATTTTTTTGATTCCTATTGTGGATAGATTGGTTAAAGTAAGTTTGCGCACGGTAACCATGGATGTCCCCCCCCAGGATGTAATTACACGGGACAACGTTTCCATTAAAGTTAATGCGGTTATTTATTTCCGGGTCATGGACCCCATTAAAGCCGTAATCGAGATTGAAAATTATCTTTACGGCACATCCCAGCTATCCCAAACCACTCTCCGCTCTGTTTGCGGACAAGTAGAACTGGACGAACTCCTTTACCAGCGGGATAAGATCAACATTCACTTACAAGAGATCTTGGATAAGCATACTGACCCTTGGGGAGTAAAAGTTACCACGGTAGAAGTTAAGGCCATTGACTTACCCGAAGAGATGCGCCGGGCCATGGCTAAACAGGCCGAAGCAGAGCGAGAACGGAGATCGAAGATTATCCATGCTGAAGGAGAATACCAAGCCGCGGAAAGATTGCGGGATGCGGCTCAGATCATGGCTTCTACACCTATGGCTTTGCAATTGCGTTATCTACAAACTTTAACGGAAATTGCTACCGAAAAGAACTCAACTACTATTTTCCCCATACCCATTGATCTGGTCAAACCTTTCCTGCAGATGGCCGAGAAAAGCGGTGAGAAAAGTTGAGCTATGTTCATCGAAAACGCCTAGCCGAATAAATAGAAGTTCTAAAATTTAAAGATTGAGAAAGAATAAGGCCCGCAAAAGGGCCTTATTCTTTTAGATGGTAAGGCCAGGGAGAATTTTTTGGAGAGCTGGAAAAAGAATCTATTTAGCCTGTGGACTGCCGAATTTTTAGCAGCCTTGGGGCTTTCTATGATTCTGCCTTTTCTTCCTTTCTACATTCGGGAATTAGGAGTTTTAGATGCGGGAGAAGTAAAACGGTGGAGCGGATTAGTATTTGGAGCTCCTTTTTTAATAGCCACCTTCGTGGGCCCTTTGTGGGGTTGGATGGGAGACCGTTACGGGCGTAAGGCCATGTTAATTCGGGCTTTAGCCGGCTATGCAGGTTCTTCTTTTTTTATGGCTTTTGCCACTTCAGTGCAGCAGCTCTTGATTCTGCGTCTGATTCAGGGAGGGGTTGCTGGTTTTATTGCTGCTACTTTGGCTATCGCCGCCACCACTACTCCCCAGGATAAAATGGGATACGCTATGGGAGTCTTGCAAACTTCATTGACCACGGGAGCAGTAATCGGTCCATTCATTGGGGGTTTGTTAGCTGATCACATTGGTTATCGCCATATCTTTTTTGTTACTGCGGCTTTTGGTTTTGCGGCGGCTTTTTTAGTTATTCTTTTAGTCAAGGAAAGTATTTCATCTCCAGCAGAGAAAAAATCGCCAGGTCTAATATCTAATTTTCGCTTGGTCTTTACCTCAGCACCGTTGATTACCGTTTTTGCCGCCGGAATGGCCGTGCAAACAGCCGTAATGGCCATTCAGCCGGTCCTGTCTCTTTTTGTGGAGAGGCTCTGGCCAGAAGGAAAAAATTTAGCTACGGTAGCCGGGGGGGTATTTGCCATAACCGGTTTAGCCAGTTTAATTTCGGCTCCTTATTGGGGGAAAAAGGGGGATCGCATAGGATATAAAAAGATGCTGCTCATTACTTTATTGGGTACCGGCTTGACCTGTATTCCCCAGGCGCTTGTAAATCAAGTATACCAACTTTTTTGCTTGCGTTTTGTTTATGGGCTCTTCGTGGGGGGAATACTTCCGGCCCTTTATACTTTAACTTCGTTGAATGTGCGTGCCGAGAGGAGAGGAGGAATAATGGGGATAACGCGAAGTGGTTTGCTTATCGGCAACGTTGTTGGACCGATTTCGGGTGGCTTTCTATCCGCTTTTTTGGGCATCCGACCGCTATTTATTTTTATGGCGGTTCTCCTTTTTTTAGTTTATTTATGGGTTCGCCGCGTAATTAAAGAGCCCAAGCCTATTGAGCAAAAATAAGAGGGTCTTTTTCATTTTAATGAGAAATATTAAAACTGATCGAAGGTCAGCGTAAAATCTGACCGTTGATCACTTTTAAATTTTAACTTGAATGGGGATTGATAAATTCTTGCCTGGCTTAGGCAGAAGCAAACGGGGCTCATTAAAATGAGGCGCTGGTTAACTCTTAGGTACAGGCGGGGAAAATTAAGCCCTTCGG
>CAZAGD010000143.1:0-8346 GCA_964484485.1 uncultured Syntrophaceae bacterium | reverse complement strand
GGTAATGACATTTTATTTATGCCTACTGATAAAGAAATGTACCCCCCAGGATATAACACTTGGGTGGAAGTTCAAGGTTTAACCGATCGTCTGGAAGGAGCCTGCCGCCCTGGCCATTTCAGAGGAGTTACTACCGTGGTAATTAAATTATTTAATATAGTATCTCCTCATAAAGCTTACTTTGGTCAAAAAGATGCTCAGCAAGCCCTAGTAATCAAGAAAATGGTCCGGGATTTAAATATGGATTTGGAAATTGTAGTCATGCCTACCATAAGAGAAAATGATGGCCTAGCCATGAGTAGTCGGAATGTTTATTTAAACCCGGGGGAAAGAAAACAAGCCACTGTATTATTTCGGGCTTTAACTTTGGCTAAAGATCTGCATAAGCAAGGTGAAATTAACTCCGCCATCATTAAATCCAAGATGGCTGAGCTCATTAAAAAAGAACCTTTGGCCCAAATCGACTATATTAGTATCGCCGATTTAGAAACTTTAGAAGAAGTAGAGATAATTAAAGAAAAAGTCTTAGTCTCCTTAGCCGTTAGAATAGGAAGAACCAGGCTGATAGATAATTTCATATTTTAAAGAAGTGGGGGATGAGGCGCCTTTTGAGGCGGTGGATAGGGAATAAAATAAAAGCTCAGAAAGGCCAAGAGGGGTAAAACGAAGGCTAAATGGAGAGTAAAAGTTATACCCATATGATCAGCAATCCATCCTAAAAAAGTAGTAGCAATTCCCCCAATGCCCATAGCTAAGCCTAAGATTAAACCAGAAGCCATGCCCACGTTTTGAGGCAGGAAACTTTGCCCCATAGCCATGGTAACTGAGTTAGATGAGATAATCAGCAATCCCGCTAATGCGAAAAATATTAAAGACAATATTCCAGTGCTCATAAAAAAGAAATAGAGAAAGACTGGCGTCATCCCCAGACTGAAGAGCACGGTCTTCTTGTAACCATAACGATCAGCCAAGGGCCCTCCGCTGATGACTCCCACAGTTCCGGCGAGTAGAAAGAGAGAAAGGTATTTCCCGACTATTAAAGGGTCTTGATTTAAAACTTTAAGAAAATAAAAAGGAATAAAGGTTAAAAGACCAAGACGAGCTGCTGACCTAAAGACCACAGTTATGAGCAAAAGAACCATTGCATAGATATTCTGCCGCGCATTGATGTTTAATTGCATCGCCTTTTTAGGAATTATGGGCGGCGTGCATTTAGCTTGCCATTTAGGTAGAAAAATAAAAATGAGTAGCATAAGCAAACCTGGGATAATAAAGAGGAGAGAGCCTTTGAGGCCAAAATGTCCGAAGAATAGAGTTGCCATTAGGGGACCGACAGCAAAGCCTAAATTTCCTCCAAAATGAAATAAAGAAATGGCGGTAGCCTTTTTTGCTCCGCTTATAAAATTTACGGTTTTAAAACCTTCAGGATGGTAACTGGCTTGCCCCAGGCCACTAAGAGCTGCAAAAAAGACAATCCAAGAATAAGAAGGACCAAATCCTAAAAGAGCCAGACCTAAAGAAGCAATAAATGGCCCAGCAGGAAGAAGCCATTTCATTGACCAGCGGTCAGAAAAATAGCCGAAGAAAGGTTGGATCACGGAAGAGGTTACATTAAAGACTAAAATAATCGAAGCAGTCATAGTATAAGAAAGACTTAATGCTTCTTTGATGAAAGGGAGAAAGGCAGGAAGGGCCCCCGTATTTATGTCCGTAGTAAAGTGTCCGGCCGCGAGAAGCAAAAGAAGTTTAAGGTCCATTATTTAATACTACCGTTTAATATACCTGAAGAGTCAAGCAAAAATTTCCTTACTCTGTAAGGCATCACTGAATGGGGGGTGACATAGTAAGAAAAATTATTTCCTCTTATTTCGTAGGGGCAGCCTTTATGTCTGGCCAAATTCGGCCAGGGTCAAGCCCTGGCCCTCCAAATCTGATCTATTGCCCATCTCAGAATTTTGTAAATTCCCCCTTCCCCCCCTCTTAAATTAAGAGGAGGAAAAAGGGGGAGTTAAAGTAAGAGGGAAGATATGAGAGGAAATTATATTTTGACTTAAAAAACAGATGATGTAAAATTGGCCAGGATTTAGAGAAGAAAGGAGAATTTAAGTGGCTTTATTAATTGATGCTGATTTAGTTTTATTGCATGGCAATATAATTACAATGGATGAAGGACGACCACGCGCCCAAGCCTTGGCAGTGAAAGATGGAAAGATTCTCTGGGTAGGTACTGATGAAGAAGTGAAACAAGTTATTGGCCCCAAAACTGTGGTTAAAAATCTAAAAGGAAGGACAGTCCTCCCTGGTTTTATCGAAAGCCACAACCATACCTTGATGTTTGGCTTGGATTTGCAGGCTATTAATTTGACGCGAGCTCAATCTCTCGCCGAAATATTGGCCTTGGTTAAAGAAAAAGCTGAACGGCAAGAAGAGGGGACTTGGATAAAAGGTGTGGGTTATAACCAAAATGAATTGCGTGAAAAGCGACATCCTACTAAACATGACTTGGATAAAGTAGCCCCCCGGCATTTAGTTTGTCTGCGGCACACATCTGCCCATGGGTTAGCTGTGAATAGTTTAGCTTTGGTCAAAGCGGGTATCACTCGAGAAAGTGCTGACCCTCCTGGGGGAAAGATTGGGCGGGATGAATCAGGGGAACCAAACGGTTTGCTTTTTGAACCCCCAGCAATGAAGTTGATAGAAAATATTATGCCTAAACCAAATAGGCAGGAAATGGTTAAAGCCTTAGGCTTAGCCAACCAACAGTTTCTTTCTGAAGGGATTACCAGTGCCCTTGATGCCGGCGTGGGCAGCAATGATATCCCTTATCAAATTGCCGCTTACCAAGAAGCCGTAGAATTAGGTGTCTTGAAAGTCCGACATAATTTGGCCATTTGGAGCGAAGCCTTAGTGGACTACACGTACTTAAAAGAAAGTCTCCAGGAAGCTCGGGGGAAATTTTTTCAATTAGGCCTAAGGACGGGATTGGGGAATGAGCAATTGCGCCTTGGTCCCTTTAAGATTATCGTAGACGGAGCTTTCAGTACAGTTACCGCCGCCACTTATGAACCATACGGGGCAATTCCGGAGGAAAAAGGTTGCGGCGTTTTAGTGATCGAGCCAGAAAAATTGCAGATATTAGTCAGCCAGGTTCATGAATGGGGATGGCAATTAGCCTTGCATGGCATTGGGGATCGGGCTATTGATGTTTGTTTAGAAGCCATTGAGGTAGCTCTCCAAGCTCATCCCAGAGAAAATTCTCGGCCTCGTATAGAACACGCCACCATGTTAACATGGCCAGCCATGGAGCGAATGAAAAAATTAGGAGTAATTGCCGTCATGCAGCCTGCTTTTATTTGGGAATTAGCTGACAATTGGTTTCATCAATTAGGGCGAGAACGGGCTATAAGATGTAAGCTTTTTTATACCTTGTTGAAAAAAGGGGTAAACTTTGCTTTTAGTTCGGATCGGCCGGTAGTAAATGGAGCTCCCCTTTTGGGCATTCATGCGGCGGTAAATCAAAAGACCAGAAGTGGCCAGGATTATAATTCTGAAGAAAAAATTTCTGTTGCGGAAGCAATACGATGTTATACAATTAGGGGAGCCTACGCTACTTTTGAGGAAAAAATAAAGGGTTCTTTAGAAAAGGGCAAGTTGGCTGATTTAGTTATTTTAGAAGATGACCCAATTAAGATTCCTCCCCATCTGATCAAAGATCTGCCTATAATAGCTACTATGGTGGGGGGAGAGTTTTGTTGGGAGAAGACCTAAAATAAAATGAGGAGGAGTAAAGAATGAATTTTATTAATTTACCCCGGGTAAGATTAGCTCACCTACCCACTCCTTTACATGAATTACCCAGATTAACTGAATTTTTGAGCGGCCCCAAGATCTATATAAAAAGAGATGATCTTACGGGGTTGGCCTTTGGAGGGAATAAGACCCGCAAATTAGAATTTTTAATGGGAGATGCCCTCAGTAAAGGAGCGGATTATATAGTTACTGGAGCAGGATATCACTCTAATTGGTGTACCCAAACAGCAGCGGCTGCCCGGAAGTTGGGATTGCCAGTGGTTTTGGTTAAAACCGGTCCTAAAGATAACTATGATCCAGAAGACTACGATGGTAATCATCTTCTCCAGTTTTTATGCGGAGCGGAGATTAAAGTAGTTAAGGGAGAAAAAACGGCAGATTTAGAAGAAAAAATAATGGCTGATTTAAAGAAGGCTGGTCATAAGCCGGTACGGCTGCTGAACACTGGATCCACCCCTTTGGGAGTCGTGGGGCACGTAAATTATATGTTGGAGTTATATAACCAAATAGTGGAGAAAGGATGGAAAATTGATTATTTGGTCCATGCTACGGGTTCTGGGGGAACTCAGGCTGGCCTAATTATAGGAGCTAAGACCTTTAGTACGGGCATTAAAATAATTGGCTCAACTACTGGTTCACGATCAAAGGATGAGGCCACGGAGAACGTCAGCCGCATTATCTCCGATACTCTAAATTTTTTGAAATTAGACCTCAAGATCAGCAAGGAAGATATTATCGTCTATGATCAATATGCCGGGGAAGGTTATGGCTTTATGAATGAGGCTAAGGCTGAGGCCATTAAAATATTAGCCGAAACGGAAGGGATTTATCTTGATCCGGTATACACGGCTTCGGCTATGGCTTGTTTAATTAGTCTTTGTCGGCAAGGCTATTTTCAGAAAGATGATGGCCTAGTTTTTTCACATACAGGAGGAACAGCAGCTCTTTTCCCTTATAAAGGGCCTTTGCGAGCATACAATAAAGGGCAGGCTTTTCCTTGGATTATTCCGCCCTGGTCGCCAAGGGCTAAAGAAAAATAATATTGCCTTCCCTATTATCAAAGGGGAAAGAGGTTGAAATATTGAAAGGAGAAGATCAGTGAAAAAAGAGGAGCTTATTAAATTACGGCAAGAAAATGTGCCGCGAGGATTAAATCAGTTACTGCCCGCTGTGGTAGCGGAAGCTAAAGGCACGGTGGCCCGCGATGTGGAAGGAAAAGAATATTTGGATTTTACCTCGGGCATCGGCGTGCTGAACGTAGGTCATTGTCCAGAAGAAGTAGTAGCGGCTATATGCGCCCAGGCTGATAAATATATCCACACCTGTTTTATGGTGCAGATGTATGAGCCTTATGTTGCTTTAGCCAAAGAGCTGAATGGGCTGATTTCCAAGGGAACCCCCATGAAGACTATGTTTTTAAACAGTGGGGCCGAAGCGGTAGAAAACGCCATTAAGATAGCCAAATATTATACGAAAAGGCCGGGGGTGATTTGTTTCGAGAATGCCTTTCATGGGCGCACAGCCTTGACTATGAGTTTATCGAGTAAGGTAAAATATTTAAAATATGGGTTTTGGCCATTTGTGCCCGAAGTTTATCGGGTCCCCTATGCTTATTGTTATCGCTGCGCTTATAACTTAAATTATCCGGCATGTGACCTTTATTGTGCAGAATTTATCGGTAAGAAGTTTTTTGACCTATACGCAGCTCCTGAATCTATAGCAGCGTTAATAGTAGAGCCAGTTCAGGGAGAAGGCGGTTTTATTGTTCCTCCTCCGGGATATCTAAATAGGTTGCAGCAGATTTGTCAGGAGAGGGGCATAGTATTTGTCGTGGATGAAATTCAAACCGGTTTTGGACGGACCGGGAAGATGTTTGCCTTTGAGCATTGGGGAGTGGAACCGGATATAGTGATCACGGCTAAATCTTTGGCAGCGGGCATGCCTTTGGCTGGAGTTACTGGTAAGGCCGAGATAATGGATGCGGTGGAAAGTGGCGGTTTAGGGGGGACTTTTGGGGGCAACCCAGTTTGTTGTCAAGCTGGTTTAGCTGTTTTGAAAATTTTTAGAGAAAAGAACTTAGTCGCCCGGGCCGCGGAAATTGGCCCGAAGATCATGGATAAGCTTTGCTCTTTTAAAGAAAAAATTCCCTATATTGGAGATGTTAGGGGTTTGGGAGCGATGAACGCCATAGAGATCGTGGTGGATAAAAAGAATCCCCAACCCAACGGTGATTTAACCAAAGCTATTGTGCAGCGTTGTTATGAAAAGGGTTTGATTCTCATCACGGCGGGCGCTTATAGCAATATAATTCGTCTCCTTGTCCCGCTAGTGGTTACTGACGACCAATTGGCCAAGGGATTAGGTATTTTGGAAGAATGTTTAATTGAGCGCGTGGCCTGATGGTTAAAGGAAATTGATTAACACTTGCGGCAATTCTAAAATGTCGTTAATTTCGTAATCTACTATTCCATTGGCCAGATTACCAGAGTGGCCGACCAGAACAGTAGTCATGCCCATTTCTTTAGCTGGAACAAGGTTAGGCACCAAATCCTCTATGAGCATGCATTCCTCTCCTGGCAGGTTGAGGAAGTTCAAGATTTGCCGATAAGGTTCTGGGTTAGGTTTGGGGATGTAATTAGTAAAAATTATATCAAAGATTTGGGAAAAGAATTCTTCTACACCCAAGCAGCGCAGAACTTTTTGGGCATGAGGAAGGTGGCCACTCGTAAAGATGCCCTTAGCCAAAGGAATTGATTCTAATAGTTGAGCCAAAGCCGGGTGGGGAGAAAGTTTTTTTTCTACGCCCACATCGTGGACATATTCCAAATAATCCTGGGGATCAATATGATAATGGATCATCAAGCCGCGTAACGTCGACCCGTATTGACGGATATACTCCTCCCGCAGACGCTGAGCTAAGTTTTTTTCAAAGCCCATACGCACTTCCATGTAATTGCGGATCCTTTCAATCACTAAGTCAAAGATGCCCAAAGATTTGGGATAAAGAGTGTTATCTAAGTCAAAAAGAATGTATTTTAACAAAGATTACCCCCGCATTACTTGGTCAAATACTTGGAGAGCGTGATCAATATCGGCAAAAGAGACGTCCAGATGAGTTACGCAGCGTATCCGGGTTTTTCCCGTGGCGTGCAGGAGGACACCTTTTTGGCGACAAGCTAAAACTACTTCCTGGGCGGTTTTTTCCGCGGGGGAGACATCGAAGTATAAAATATTAGTTTCCACTTCTGTTGGGTTGATCTTTATGTTTTTTATTTCAGCCAATCCATGGGCTAGCCTTTTCGCCTTGCGATGGTCTTCTTCCAGACGCTCAATATGATGATCAAGAGCGTATATCCCCGCGGCCGCCAGGAAGCCTATTTGTCTCATTCCGCCCCCGACCATCTTGCGCAGACGATGCACTCTCTTAATAAAATCTTTTGAACCAACGACCAATGAACCTGCTGGGCAGCCTAGGCCTTTAGAAAGGCATACCGAGATCGAGTCAAAAGGAGCAGCATACTGGGCAGGAGAGATGCCCGCAGCTACACAGGCATTCCAGAGGCGGGCTCCGTCCATATGCATCCGTAGGCCTCGTCTATTCGCCAATTCGCGAATCTCCAAAATCTTAGATAAAGGGAAAACCGTTCCCCCACCTCGATTGTGGGTATTTTCAATAATTATTAACCGGCTGACTGGAAAATGGGCATCATCAGGGCGAATAGCTGCTTCCACCTGGGCCACATCAATTATTCCTCTATTGCCGGGGATACCGAAGAACTGTACTCCTGATAAGACTGCGCCAGCCCCGCCTTCAAAGTTCATGGCATGGGACCCGGCCTCAATTATTACCTCATCCCCTGGCTGCGTATGAGCCTTGATCGAGAGCTGGTTGGCCATAGTGCCCGAGGCTACAAAAATGGCCGCCTCTTTACCAAGAAGCTGAGCCGCTTTTTCTTGCAAAGCATTGACCGTAGGATCTTCTCCGAAAACATCATCACCCACCTCCGCAGCCATCATGGCCTGGCGCATGGCTGGAGTTGGTTTAGTTACTGTATCACTGCGTAGATCGATCATCTTTTACCTTTCCTTTCTGCAAGAGTTATTTATCTTTATAACACAGAAAGGAGAAAAAAGGTATTCTTCCTATTAACTGCCTATCCATAGTTTTTAATGACCTTCCTCCCTCTCCCCATTACGAACCAGTCTCAAGGGCAGATTAATCCCTCCTACTCCTCATAACTTATTAATCGGAGCAATTAAATATTTACAGTTATCACTCTTATCTTACTCCGTGGTCTGGCTTTATCGAGTTTCCCCAATGAAATTGTGCCGTAATTACACATAAGAAATAAAAGCAAATGCGGCAAGGGACAAGCCCTTGCCCTACGTTTAAGATTTTTTTAATTTCTCGTAGGGCAAGCCCTTGGGGCTTGCCGAACCACGCCTTAAGATGTCGTTTATTTTATGCTCCCATTATTAATGAGAGCATTAAATATATGACATCCGCCGTTTTCAACCCCTCACCCTAACCCTCTC
>CAZAGD010000142.1:0-8315 GCA_964484485.1 uncultured Syntrophaceae bacterium | reverse complement strand
GCTAATTTAGGCCAAGGGTGTGGGTCCTGTAGCTGCTAAAATAATTCTTTCTCTCTCTATCGAGACTATGTCGTAATTAATAATTAGCTAACTTTTGGTGAGGGACCGGAAGCAGGCCAGAGGCAGGCCAGAGGCAGGCATTCATTCAGAATCATGAGGCAGTGGCTCTTCCATAGGTGCGGGCGGATTTAGAAGCTTAATCATCTTACTTGGTTTTATTATCCGCCGGCCCTTTGCGGAAAATCGTTGGTCAATTTTGAAAAACTTCTTCTCCCGCCGATGCTTCTTCATTCATGCCCGCCTCTGGCCTGCCTCCGGCCTGCCTCTGGCCTTTTCTCGCCATTGCGGCACAGTCTCATGCATGGGGAGAGGGAGGGTTGAAGAAGATAAGCGTAAATATTTAATTCCTCCGAGTAATAAATCATATTTTTAAAGTCAGATGAAATTCTGCAGGCGCCTTAACCAAAAAATCTAGCCCATGTTCTTCCTCTCTTTTACCCCTTTTGGGAAAAGAGCGGGGAAAATACTGACCGTCGATCAGTTTTTAAATTCCAGCTTAATTCAGGCGGGAAGGAGAGAGGCTCATCAAAATGAGGCACATATTCTTCCATAGGTACGGGCGAGGAGATAGAAATTTATTTTAAAAGAAGGAAGCTATTATTTAAGTTTATCTGGTTTAGACAAGCATGTCCCCGCCGTTCTTTACTTCGCCCTTCCCCTCCCGCCTGTTTCCTGCTGGCGCGAAATATTAAAACTGTTAGACGGTCAAGGGAAAATATTCTTGCAGTAAAGGGAAGGAATATGTTATTTAATTTATTGAATTATCTTTTTAAATGATGGGCTGAGGAGGTTTAATGAATAGAAAATACGAACCCCAGATAATCGAGGAAAAATGGCAGAAAATCTGGGAAGAGCAAAAACTTTTTCGCGTGCATGAAGATCCAAGCAAAAAGAAATATTATGTATTAGAAATGTTTCCTTATCCATCAGGAAAGATTCATATGGGGCATGTGCGGAATTATTCTATTGGAGATGTGGTAGCTCGTTATAAGAGAATGCGGGGTTTTAATGTCTTGCACCCTATGGGATGGGATGCCTTTGGGATGCCGGCCGAAAACGCTGCTATTCAGCATGGAGTGCATCCGGCAAAATGGACAGCCGAAAATATTGCGGCTATGAGGAGACAGCTCCAGCGTTTAGGATTTAGCTACGACTGGGAACGGGAAGTAGATACGAGCAATCCTGAATATTATCGTTGGGAACAGTGGCTTTTTATAAAAATGTTTGAGAAAGGGTTGGCTTATAAGAAAACGTCGGCAGTTAACTGGTGTGAGAAATGCCAAACTGTTTTGGCCAATGAACAAGTAGAAGCAGGGAGGTGTTGGCGATGCGGAGAAGAAGTGATGCAGAAGGAGATGGAAGGTTGGTTTTTCCGCATCACTGCCTATACCGAAGAATTATTGGCCTACTGCGATAAACTCCCTGGATGGCCAGAAAAAGTAATTACGATGCAGAAAAATTGGATTGGCCGATCGGAGGGAGCGATCATTAATTTTCCTTTATGGGATAGGGAAGGGTTTATTCCCGTATTTACCACCCGCCAAGATACGGTATTTGGCGCTACCTTTATGACCCTTGCTCCGGAACATCCATTAACTATGCAATTAGCCCAAGGGACCCCATACGAAGGAGAAGTGCGTGATTTTGTAGAAAGAATAAAAAAACAGGATAAGGCTAAACGAACGGCCGAAGATTATGAAAAAGAAGGGCTTTTTATTGGCGCCTATTGTCGCAATCCTTTTACGGGGCAAAAGATGCCTATCCTCGCCGGGAATTTTGTTTTGATGGAATATGGAACTGGGGCGGTAATGGGTGTACCTACCCATGATCAGCGCGATTTTTATTTCGCTAAGAAATTTAACTTGCCTTTGATTTTAGTAATTCAACCGCCGGACAAACCTGATTTAAAAGCAGAGGAAATGACCGAGGCCTATACGGGCGAAGGGATTTTGGTAAACTCTGGTCCGTTTAACGGCCTCCCTAGTCCCCAAGCGCGAGAAGCTATAGCGTCTTATTTAGAAGAAAAGAATTTGGGCAAAAAAGCCGTAACTTATCGGTTGCGCGATTGGGGAATATCTCGCCAGCGCTATTGGGGCACTCCGATCCCCATTATTTATTGCCCAGAATGCGGCATAGTTCCTGTGCCAGAAGAGGAGTTGCCGGTAGTACTTCCGCAAGAGGTCAAGTTGACTGGAATGGGAACTTCACCGTTAGCCTACGTGCCCGAGTTTGTTAATACAAAATGCCCGCGCTGCCGAAGACCAGCCAAGCGGGAAACGGATACGATGGATACTTTTGTAGAATCTTCTTGGTACTTTGAACGCTTTTGTAGCCCCCGGGAAGATAAGGGAATGTTTGACCAGGAGAAGGTTAAATATTGGATGCCCGTGGACCAATATATTGGGGGAATAGAACACGCTATTTTGCATCTATTGTATTCCCGTTTTTATACGCGCGTTTTGCGCGACTTCGGCTTGGTGAATTTTGCGGAGCCTTTTACCAATCTACTCACCCAAGGAATGGTCGTTAAAGAAACTCATCGCTGTCCTCGCCATGGCTTTTTATTCCCGGAAGAAGTAGGCGAGGGGTTGACCTGTAGCAAATGTGGCCAGAAGGTAGAAATAGGCCGGACTGAGAAGATGAGCAAATCGAAGAAAAATGTAGTAGACCCTGATTATCTGGTGGAAAAATATGGGGCAGATACAGTTCGTTTATTCTGTTTATTTGCTGCTCCTCCAGAAAAAGACTTAGAGTGGAGCGAGCAGGGTGTGGAAGGTGCTTATAGGTTTTTGCAGCGGGTATGGCGCTTAGTTGAAGATTTTGCCGGCATATCCCAAAAAGCGGAGTGGCCTTCCTTGGCCTGGGATATTCCCGCAGATCTAAAAAAAGTCAGGCGCAAAACCCATTGGACGATCAAGAAAGTTACCGAAGATATCGAAGACAGGTTTCATTTCAATACAGCCATAAGCTCGATAATGGAATTGGTAAATTTGCTTTACCAAATAAAAGAAAAGCCGCCAGAAGGTCAGGCCGCTTTAGCCGTGTTTAGAGAAGCCCTTGAATCAATAGTTATTCTTCTTTCTCCTATGGTGCCCCATATTTGTGAAGAGCTTTGGGAAAGATTAGGTCAAAAAGGGAGTATTATTTTAGCTCCCTGGCCTAAGTATGATGAAGAGGTATTAAAAGAAGAGGAAATTATGCTAGTTGTCCAAATAAATGGAAAGTTGCGGGGGCGGATCACTGTGGGAGCTGATAGCTCAGATGAAGAGTTGAAAGAAACTATCTTCGCTAACCCACGAATTCAGGAATTACTTAAAGGGAAAGGAGTGAAAAGATTTATCGTGGTGCCTAAGAAGTTGGTTAATCTGGTAGTATGAAAAAAAATAAGGTTCTTAGAGAAAAGAAATTAAAGACGATAAGAAGATTGCTTATCATCCTAATTTTAGCCATTGGGGAAGCAGCCTGTGGATATCGTTTTGTCGGCCAAGAAACCAATCTTCCTGGCGATATTAAAACATTAGCCATCCCTCTATTTGCTAACGAAACTGATCAGTTGGGCCTGGAAAGTGAGATTACCCAGGCTTTAAGAGAAAGGTTTATTTCTAGTAAGCGCATGGTTATCCGGGAAGAAAAATCGGCTGATCTCATATTAAAGGGGAAGGTCAGATCTTTTAGCACCACTTCTGTGGCGGTCACGAAAGGCTTATTAGTGACCGCAGGCTATCGGGCCATGGTCACGGTTGAGGTAATTTTGAAAAGGCACCCAGATGGGCAAGTTTTATGGAAAGATGAGATAAGTGAAGTTTGGAATTATCCAGTGGGCGCAGATTTAATGCAGACTGACCGTAATAAAAAAGAAGCCCTGCGGCAGATTGCCCTACTTTTAGCCGAACGCGTGCACGAAACGGTTTTAGGAGGATTTTAAAAGAGAGACCTTCACGCAAAAATTAAGAAAATGAGACCGCCAGAACTTTTTGAAAAAATTAACCAAGGATTCATTTCGCCTTTTTATTATTTTTATGGCCCAGAAATTTACCTGATAGAAAAAGCGATTAATAAAATAAAAGAAAAAGTCTTATCTTTAGAGAGTGCCGATTTTAATTGGGCTGTTTTTGATGCTAACCGTGATGCCGACGAGCTGATCTTGAACAATTTATTAACCTATCCCATTAATTCATCGCGGCGATTGACCATTATCCATTCCGCCGATAATATTTGGAAATCCCGGCCGAATATTTATTTGGATTACTTAACCAATCCTAACCCGCAAACTTGCGCAATTTTTATCGGGGAAAAAGCAGACCGCCGCGAGAAATTTTTCCAAATTTTGGAAAAAGAGGGGGCCGTAGTTGCCTTTTATCCTTTAGTAGACCAAGAATTGAAGAAATGGGTGCGGCAGCAATTTGCTGAGGCGGGGCGGCAGATAACCGAGGGAGCCTTAACCATATTAATCGAGCTGATTGGGCCGGATTTGATGAAATTAGCCCAAGAGATTCAGAAGCTAATTTTGGGTGGAGATGAAGGGGTAAAGATAGATGAAAATGAGGTATTAGCCCTGAGCGAAGATCTCCGCCAAGGGAATCCTTTTGCTTTAGCTGAGGCAGTGGCGGAATTAAATTTTTCAAGGGGCTTGTATCTTCTGCACAAGAATCTCCAGCAGGGGGAGCCGCCTTTTTTATTACTTTCTATAATCGGCAGGCAGTTGCGTTTAATTTGGAAAGCAAAGGAAATGAGGGCGCAAGGTTTATCGAGCAAAGAAATTGAAGCGCAGTTAAAGATCATACCTTCTTTAGCAAAAGATTTTTGGCGGCAAGCTGATAAAATCCCTTTGCCGAAGCTTAAGGAATCCTGGTTCCTTTGGGAACGGGCAGACTTAGAAATGAAAACAAGCCGCCTTCCTAAAGGGTTAATTTTGGAAAGATGCCTTTGGGATTTTTTCAAGCCTGCGCAGCTAAGGCGTTAACTTTGCGGGCTAAACGGGAAATTTTCCGGGCCGCCGTTTTTTTATGAATAACCTTTTTGGAAGCTGCTTTTTGAATAATAGGCATGGCAGCAGTTAGCGCCTTTTGGGCCTCTTCTAAGTTCTTTTCTTCCACAGCTTTGAGGACTTTTTTGGCAAAAGTTTTCACAATGGATTTTATTCGGGTATTACGCAGATGCCTTCTTTGACTCTGCCGCGCCCTTTTTAAGGCTGAAATATGTGTGGCCAAGTTACCTCCTGAAAAAGAATAGATACAAAATAAGCAACATTTACTGATATTATTAAACAATATTGATGGGCATAAGTCAAGTTTTTTCAATGGGGATATAAACTCCCCCTGACCCCTTAAGTAGATGAAGGAATTAGCAGAAGAAAAAATGCCAGACCAAGTGGGAGAAAAGATAAAGATAGCTAAAGCTGCCAGCATAGTTGGGGGGGCAACACTTCTCTCCCGCATCTTTGGCTATGTCCGCGATATGGTGGTGGCTCTTCTCTTTGGAGCTGGTTTGGCAACGGATGCTTTTTTTGTAGCTTTTCGTATTCCCAATCTTTTACGCAGATTGGTGGGGGAAGGAGCGCTTACGGCTTCTTTTATTCCGGTTTATTCCGAATACCTTAACCAGAGATCAAAAGAAGAAAGCGATGAATTAGTGAGCGCCTCTTTTTCTATTTTAACGGTAAGCTTAATTATCCTTACCGGATTAGGAATAGTTTTTTCTCCTTTAATCATTAAAATCATGGCGTATGGCTTTACTAAAGATGCAACCAAATTTCAGCTAACAGTTTTTCTTACCAGGATAATGTTTCCCTATATATTTTTTATAGGTTTAGTCGCCTTGGCCATGGGCGTTTTAAATTCCTGGAAACATTTCACAGCGCCAGCCTTGGCTCCCGTACTCCTTAATGTTTGCATCATTATTTCTGCCTTATTCTTCCATAAATTTCTTGGCGAACCCATAATTTCTTTAGCTCTCGGTGTTATTATGGGGGGAGTAGCTCAGCTTGGTTTTCAGATTCCTTTTATTCTTCGGCAAGGAATTAGGTTGCGTTTTCTTATTAATTTTTCCCATCCGGGGGTAAGACGTATCGCTACGCTTATGGCCCCTTCTGTTTTGGGATTGGGAGTAACGCAATTAAATGTTTTAGTGAGCACTTTTTTAGCTTCTTACCTTCCCGAAGGAAGCGTTTCTTATTTGTATTATGCTGACCGGCTTTTGGAATTCCCCATGGGAATTTTTGCCATAGCCATTGCCACCGCTGTTTTACCCACCATGTCTGATCAGAGAGCAAAAAACGATATTTTAGGGATGAAGGAGACGTTGGCTTTTTCTCTCCGTTTGACTTTTTTGGTGATCATGCCGGCTATGGTAGGCCTAATTGCTCTGCGCCAGCCATTAATTAATGTTTTATTTCAAAGGGGGGCTTTTGATGCGCAGGCCACGGAGATGACTGCGCAAGCCTTACTCTTTTATGCTTTGGGTTTAATTTTTTTTGCGGGCGTGCGCATAATTGTCCCGGCTTTTTATTCTCTGCAGGATACGAAGACCCCAGTGAAAGCGGCGTCCTTGGCCCTGATAGCCAATGCGGTATTGGGAGCCTGGCTGATGGTTCCTTTGAAACATGGTGGTTTGGCTTTAGCCACTTCTTTGGCGGCCGGAGTTAATTTTGCATTTTTAATTATATTCTTAAGAAGAAAAATCGGGAACATTGGCTCAACCCAAATTATCCGCTCATTTGGCCAAAGTTTAGTAGCTTCCTTGGTCATGGGATTAACGATATATTTTATTTCCGCAGGTTGTTCATGGGCAACAAGTGGTGTCACCACTTCTAAGATCCTTTTATTGGTCGAAGCTATCGTTGCGGGTACGGCGATTTATGGAATAATTATCTATTTTTTAGGAAATGAAGAAATAAAGCCGATTCTAATAACCATTTTAAGAAAAATCAAAAGGCAAAGCTAAACCAGGATGGGGGATTTTTGCTTCCCTTTTTTCTCCTGCCGAAGATTAGAAAAAAAGCTTGCTTAACGGCCAAATAATAAAAAGATTGACATTTTTTTCAAAATTGACGATTATTATTATCAGAAAGAACACGTTTAAAGAAAGGTAAAAAATGGCCGAAGAGCTGGATAGCTTCCGCATTTTAGAAGAAAAATTAACTAAGTTATTAGATGCCTATACCCTCTTAAAAAAAGAAAGAACGACTTTGGATGAACAACTGCAGCAAAAGGAATCCGAATTAGAGAGTTTAAAAGAGAAAATGGCAATATTAACCAAAGAACGCGAGTTGGCCAAACAGAAGATAGAAAGTTTACTTAAGCGTTTAGACCACATCTTAGCTCATGGTCAAGCAGAATGAAAAGTGCGCTAAAGATCGAAATATTGGGGAGAGAGTATAATATCAAAAGTGATGAGGAAGAAGAACGGGTTAAAAAAGTGGGCGAATATATTAACAAGAAAGTAAGAGAAATTACGCAGGCGACCCCCAATATTTCTACTTTGAATGTAGTGATCCTTACGGCGCTTAACATAGCCAATGATTATTTTGACATTTTAGAAGAGAAAGAGGAATTAAAAAGAGAACTGGGGGCCAAGACTGGCCGTTTGGCGGAGTTAATCCATTCGGTTATTGAAGAAAGTTGAAAAGGTTATCCCCTGCGATGTTGGTGATGATGCCATATTCTTTGAGCCAACAGCAAAAAAAAGGGAGCCGTCCCTTATTGTGGCTGGCCAGTCTCGATTCTGCGGAAAACGAGAACGCCAAAAGCAATAATATGGCGCCCACCTATACACATAGGTTCAAACAAGAAGCATCACACGGCATCAGCGGGGGCATAATCACAATAAGGTGATTTGAAGGAAGAAATTGGGCTTTAAGCCAAAAAATAAAATCAATAAAATTTAGGTCAATGATCTACATTATTAGCCAAAAAGAGAAGGCGATGGGCAATTACAGCGGCGCGGAAGATTTTTTATTTTTATCTTTATTTTTAAGCTAAAGCCTTTCTTCCTTTTTTCACCTTTTGGCCAGTCTTCTTCCCCAAAGAAGAATGTCCTTTTCCTAAAAAATAACTGTATTTTCTGGGAGTTAGCCAAGTGGATCTATATTGGACAATAGGTCTGGCCCTTGGTCTATTTTTAGTAGGCTTGGGGGCTGGATTTTTAATTAATAAAAGAATCGCCGCTAATCGCTGGCGACTGGCTGAACAAAAAGCGCGCGAACTCTTAGAAACGGCTAAGAGAGAAGCGGAAGCCTTAAAAAAAGAAGCAGAAAT
>CAZAGD010000141.1:0-6896 GCA_964484485.1 uncultured Syntrophaceae bacterium | reverse complement strand
TAAGTTAGGTTTTCAAAGAAGGATAAATTTTTATGTTTGTTTAATTTAAAATTTTTTCTTCATGAAAATTTTTTATAAAAATTGTTCTACTGGCATTTTCCGCGCAGGTCTACAGGCCAGATGTCAATTACCCGCCCATCTCTAATTACGTAAAACTCATCAAAAAGATTTACAGTTGGGTCACAATGCGAAACGATTAATTCCACTACCTCCCCCAATTTTAGTTTTTGGTCAGCGTCGGCAAAGTGAATTATTCCGTGTTCATCTCCCCGCCATTCATATCGCCAACCTTCATTTGCCGGAAAGACTACCTGAGGAATTCCGCCATGATGATAAATAGATTTCAACCCGGCATCGATAGTAACAAAGCCAGGATGATTAGCACTAATTACCGTGCTCAATAAAGTTAAGGCCGGAGGAAATTTTTTAAAGCATTGCGGGTCCTCGGCAGAGCCGATCCCAAGGTATTCCGTATCCATTAAGGTATACGAACCTACCTGGAGATCAGTTAATTCTGGAATCTGCCAGTCGATTTCCGCAGTGCCGGTTCCTGATCCAGTAAATATCTCTGCCGGCAACCCTTCTTTCTGAAACTGGCGAAAAACCTCCGCCGCTTGCTTAAGCCAATTTAAAGAAGCCTGGCTGCGCTCGTTAAAAGATGGAATGTGTTGCACCTGGCCAGCATAACACTGAATTCCTTTCAGGTTTAAACCCGGCAATTGGTGCACCATCTTCCCCAAGGCCAAGGCCTGTTCAAAAGAAACTCCCGTTCTACCCATGCCCGGATCAAGGTCAATCAATACGTTTAACCTTAGCGACCTTTGGCGAGCAGCTTCATTTAACTTTTGGGCATTGGCCGCATTATCCACTACCACCATAAGGTCATGATCTAAAATGAGTAAGTCAAAGAGACGGCTGATCTTATAATCAGGTACTACAGGCGAGGTAATTAATATGTGGCGCAGCCCTGCCTTAACTAATACTTCGGCTTCAGAAACCTTGGCCACGCAAATCCCTATAGCCCCAGCTTCCATTTGCTTTTGGGCAATTCGCGAACATTTATGAGTCTTGGCATGAGGGCGTAATTGCTTACCCAATTTGTTCAAGTAATTCTGCATTTCCTTAATATTATGCGCCAGTATTTCTTCCTCGATCACTAAACAAGGAGTATCCAGTGCCCACTTAGAAATCCCATAAAATTTTTCTTTTTTCGTCATTTTTCCCCTCCCTATACCCAATCTCCACGTGCCCTTTCTAAGGCTCGGCAGAGATAAAAAAGTTGCTTTTATCTTTATAAATCTTTATCATAAATCTCATAAAGAAAGAAGCATCTGACATGCGGCTATGTTGGCCACTATAGCAAACCTTAAAAAGCGTATATTTTACGGCTGGTGGATATTAGGTTTAGGGTCTTTGATTAATGCCATCGGCATTGGCATTTTGTACCACAGTTTTACTGTTTTTTTCTTACCCTTAAAACGCGATCTGGGCGTCAGTAGTGCAGCTGTTTCTCTCCTATATGGGGCCGCCCGTCTCGAAGGCGGATTAGAAGGCCCCATCGTCGGCCATCTAATTGACCGCTTCGGCTCAAGAATGCTCATCTTCATCGGCGCCAGTTTAGCCGGGATTGGTCTAATCATTCTGGCCAAGGTAGATAGCTTTTGGGCCTTCTTTTTGATATACGTTTTTATCGTCTCCTTGGGCTCAAATGCTGGTTTTTTTCATCCAGTCACGGCTATTGTCAATAAGTGGTTTATTCGCTATCGAGGCCTTAGCTTCTCTATTGTCTCGGCTTCCGGAAGCATAGGCGGAATGGTCATGGCGCCTCTTTTATCTTTTATTATTCTTAACTATGGATGGCGGCAGGGGGCTATTTTTGCTGGAATCGTCATTCTGCTCATTGCCCTTCCCTCTGCTTTGCCCATGAAACGCACCCCCGAATCTATGGGGCTTTATCCTGATGGCCGACCATTAGAGGAAGAAAAATCTATCGCCCACCAAGCTCACCTGAGCGTCAAAGATGTAGATTTTCCCGTCCGCGAAGCTTTACGCTCAACCCCCTTTTGGCTTTTAGGCACGGCTATTGCCCTGCGCCTTTCCGTTACGGTCGCCTTAAATACACATTTCGTGCCCATTTTAGTCTGGAGAGGAATGAGTGAAGCCACCAGTGCTTACTTGGTCAGCCTGACTGCTTTCAGCTCTATATTTTTTTCTTTGGCTCTGGGTTGGTTGGGAGACCGCTGGCCCAAAAGTTATCTATCTGCTCTATGCTCTCTGCCTATGGTTCTATCAATGATGACCTTGGCTTTCAGTGAAGATGCCTTGGTTCTTTATTTCTTTCCCATTGCCTTTGCTATTATTTACGGCACAGCACCTCTAAATTGGGCGCTCATTGGCGACTTCTTCGGCCGACGCATCTATGCCACTATTAGAGGAATTATGGGAGTTGGGTATGGAATAGGAACTTTTATTTCGCCTATATTTGCGGGATGGATCTTCGATAAAACCAATAGTTACTTCATCGTGCTTATTGTTTTTTCTGTTATCTTAACCGCGGCCGCTATTCTGTTTATAATTCTTAGCCATCCCTCCCGCTGGTATAAATAATTTAAAAATGACCTTCAAAAAAAGATGGAGGTAGATAAATAATCATGACTGAGCTTAGTGAAAAAGCCCAGAAAGTTCAGGAATTTTTAACGGCGCTGGGCTTATCAGTAGAGGTGAAAGAACTACCCCAAAGTACGCGCACAGCTCAAGAAGCAGCTAAGGCCATTGGCTGTGCCGTGGGGCAGATTGCTAAATCTTTGGTTTTTCGAGGTGGACAAAGTGGAAAAGCCATCCTCGTGGTAGCCAGCGGCTCTAACCGAGTTAATGAAGCCCGCCTAGCCGAGTTAGCTGGCGAGCCGGTAGCTAAAGCTGATGCCTCTTTTGTCCGCGCCTATACTGGATTTGTCATCGGTGGCGTCCCTCCTGTAGGACATTCCTCTCCCTTAGAAACATATATTGATCAAGACTTACTGCAATATGAAGAGATTTGGGCTGCTGCCGGAACTCCCCACGCTGTCTTCAGACTTACTCCTGATGAGTTACAAAAAATCGTCCCCGGAAAAATTGTTTCCATAATTTAAAACTTTTTAAAACATTCTAAGATATGGCGTGCCCGACTGTAGTAAGTATGGCTACTCAATATTCTCTCTCTAAGTTTTTTTGCTTTCTTCTTCGCCTCCCCCATATCGGATATTATCCAATCGCGCTTTTGTTTGGCCTCATCTAAACTCCGATAATAAAAAACCTCATCTGGGCCACCAAATATAGGCTCAAGTTCTGGTGACCACTCCGTAAGCAACGTTGTCTCACACGCACCGGCATCGAATATTCTTTGGGTTAACCCCGTGCGACTTTGGCCAGGCCTGATATCCAAGACAAAAGCAGCTCGGTTATAAATTTGGCGCAATTCTTCTCCATAGCTAATCTGACCCTGATATATTTCTTTTTTAAATTTTAGCCAGGCTTCATCCCCGAATACCCCATCTCTTCCATTTAAAACTTTGCTTACCAGTTCAGTGCGCTTTTTTATAGCCAATTGAAAAATTGCCGCCTTTACCCATAAACGGACTAACCAATTCGATCTTAACTCTTCCTCAGGCTGCCTTATCTTCTGTTTCATTCTCCCCCATAGAATATCGTGGAGTGGCTTGGTGAAGTCTTGACTATAAATTTTCCATAAATTTTCTACCTCTGTTCGCAGGTCGGGGGTCAGGTCAATAATTTCTTCAAATAATTTATTGGGATGAGAAACCACGCCCACGAAAATTCCCCGCCAAGGATAATGAGAAATATTTTCCTCCGGGAAAAATATTTCGGGGTTGGTCGCCAAAGGGAGGTGATGCATATAACCTCCCCAATTAGAACATTCCCGAACCATTTCTTCCCGAATCCCTCGATCCCAGCAAAAAGCGAGCGTATAAGCAGGTTCACAGGCTTGGGGAAAGTTGTACCCCTCTGGATCATCTACAAACCAGATGACCCATATCTGCCGATGTTTCATTTGCCATTCTCTAATGTGGGTCAGAAAATTTTGGTCTCCACCCATATTCAAAGTGAAAACCACCTGGGCGTAGCTCTTCAATTTCTCTTCCACTAAAGAAAAATCATCACCTTGGTCTGGGATGGGAACATTATCTACTTCTATTCCCAATTTGGTGAAGGCTTTGACCATCGCTTCATGAATGTGTGGAAGCGCTCGCCCTTTAGCTCTTAGAGCCAAAATACGCATAAGGAAGAAGTATTTCTAAAAGGCTATATTTGAAATTTAATTAGTCAATTTTAATGAGACATTCCGGAGGTTGTCCGGCCAGGATATCTCGAATCTGCCGCGTTACTGCTTCGGAAAGTCGCTCTCCAGCTTCTGCGGTTAAAGCCCCTATATGGGGAGTAAGGATAACGTTTTCAAACTTATTTAGAGGATGATCTGCGGAAATTGGTTCATGGGCAAAGACATCTAAAGCCGCTCCTCCAATTTTCCTTCCCTCTAAAGCCTTTAAGAGAGCATCTTCAGCAATTACCCGGCCCCGGGAAGTATTTACTAAAATTACCCCCGGTTTCATTAAAGCAATATGATGATCATTGATCATGTTTTCCGTTTCTTTAGTTAGGGGCACATGAAGGGTAATAATATCTGCTCGGGTAAGAAGATTTTCCAAAGAGACAAATTTCCCTATATCTGATCGCTTGGACGAACTCGAAACAAAAGGGTCAAAAGCCAAAACTTCCATGTTAAAGCCTTGAGCGATCATAGCCACCCGCGAGCCTATTTGCCCATACCCAATAATACCCAAAGTCTTTTTAAATAATTCTTTTCCCGTTAGCCAAGAAGGCAAAGCTCGTTCGGCTTTTACCCAGAAACCTTCTCTAAGCCACTGATCAGCTCGGTTTATTTTGCGCAGAAGGCCAAGCAGAAGTCCGAAAGTTAACTCGGCCACAGCTTGGGCATTCTCGCCCCGGCAATTACAAACGACTACCCCCTTTTCGTGGGCGGCCCTTACATCAATATGATCATAGCCCGCCCCATAAGCAATGATTCCTTTTAAGTTAGGGGCATTTTCTATAACTTCCTTGCTTATCTCCATGTATTCGGAAACAATAATTTTTACCGCTGGTGACTGGCGGAGCTGTTGGGCTAATTCTAAATGATCCTTAGCTTTAACCCAGAAATAACCTCCCCAGGCCGATATTTCACGCAAACATCTCTCGGACATGAAAAAGGGATCGGTAAAAACTACCGCGGCGGAAATTACCTCAGCAGGCGACATAAACTATTTTCCCTCCAATTACGCTCATCTTAACTTGGCAATCCGGAATTTTTTCGGCAGGAACTTCTAAGGGATTTTTATCCAAAACAATAAAATCGGCCAATTTCCCAGCTTGCAAAGTTCCCCTTTCTTCTTCCTCAAAAGAAAAATAAGCAGCTTCCCGTGTATACAAAGCTAATGCTTCTCCAGCGCTTACAGCTTCGGCCGGACCGAAATCCTTTCCGCTTCCAGTTTTGCGCAATACAGCATCACGCAGGCCAATTAAAGGATTAGGATCGGCGACTGGACAATCGGAAGAAAAAGCTAACTTTATCCCCTTAGCTAAAATGGTCCGGAAGCGATACAATTCTTGGGACCGCTCCTCCCCATAAGCCTCCCTGAAACCATCACCAAGGAGAGAGAAAAAATTGGGCTGGCTGGTAATATATAAGCGCAAATTCCTAACCTCCTCTATCTGCGCCGAAGTAAGATTCCCCGCATGAACAATATGGTGCCGCAGGGAATTTTCTTTATCTATGGAGCGTTGAAAAGCTTTGAGCAGCATAGCCAAAGCGCGGTCCCCTTGGGCATGTACGGAGATTTGATATCCAGCCCGGTGAAATTTTTCTATCTCTTGATTTATTCCTTTCTGATCATAATTCAAGATTCCCCGCCCGGCCCCTTTTGGGAAAACATATGGTTTGGAAACAGCCGCCGTTCGGCTAGACATACCGCCATCTAAGAATATCTTAATCGCCCCGATCTTGACCCATTCAGACCCAAATCCTCTTTTTATCCCGGCAGCTATAAGGGGATCTGCCCATTGATTGAGTATGTAGCTATATAGGCGAAAATTTAATCTGCCCGTTTTGGCAGCTTCTTGATAAGTTTGCAAAGTTAAAGAGTCTACAAAAGGATCATGAACTCCCACCAAACCTAATTTTTGATAGCGGGCTGCGCAGCGCAAAACCATCTCCACTCTTCCCTGAGCATCGTACTCAGCTACCATTTGCGCATAAATAGAGGGCCGTTGAAAGAAAAGGGGGTTCATAAAGGCCGATTCACTCAGAATGCCATTGGGCTCTCCATTTTTATCCCGGTAAATTATGCCCCCTGGAGGATGCGGAGTTTTTTTAGTATAGCCAAGTTTTTTCAATGCCAGACTATTTACTACTGCTCCATGGACCGAAACATGAACGAGGCAGATGGGGTGCTTTGGGGAAGCCTTATCCAGATCAATTCGCGTCAACTCCTTTTTATCTTCTAATAGATAGGGAGCATATCCCCAGCCCATAATCCACTTTCCGGGTTTAGTCTTAGCAGCTTGGGCTCTTAATGCTTCAATTACATCATCGCCTTTAATACAACCTGCGGCCGGTCGACAATCTGCCTGATCAGTAAGCAAAGCATACAGACAAAAGTGGTTATGCGTATCAATAAATCCCGGCAAGACCGTTTGCCCTTGCAAATCGATTATCTGAGTTTCTGAGGTAGCTAATCGTTCTATCTCGGCATTCTGGCCAACTTTAAAGATGCGCCCGAACTGCACGGCTAAAGCTTCGGCTGGCGGAGCACCCGGCTCCATCGTCAAGATCTTCCCATTCT
>CAZAGD010000140.1:0-5142 GCA_964484485.1 uncultured Syntrophaceae bacterium | reverse complement strand
GGGTTATCGAGTGCCATCTTTACCGAGAGTTTGAGGACAGCGGAAAGATTTCTTTCTCCCGAGGGCTCTGATTGCGGCATTGCTAACGTAAATATTGGAACTTCCGGAGCCGAAATCGGGGGAGCCTTTGGAGGAGAAAAGGAGACAGGTGGAGGCAGGGAATCTGGTTCCGATGCCTGGAAAGCCTATATGCGGCGGCAAACCAATACAATCAATTGGTCTACTGAACTTCCCCTGGCCCAGGGCATTAAGTTCGGGGATTGATTAGGAAGTCTTATCAAAAATTGCCGGTAGTTTAGAGAATCTGGGTCGGCTCGAAAGAATAATTTATTGCCCTAAGGAAGTGATTAAAAATTTTTTGCTCTCTTTTTCGATAGTCCGGAAACCAATTTTTGGGCTGAGAAGCATTACCTGGTAATTAAAAGTGGATTTAGCGCCTCAATTCTTTTCCTACCCAGCGCAAAAAGATAAATATAGCATAAAATTTTCTTGACAACTTTTGAGCGATTCAATACAATGTAAGCGTTTACATTATGTAAACGTTTACATTATGCCATTTCAAAGTCGCAGCACCATAAAAGATGTAGCCAATAAAGCACGCGTATCTGTGGCCACTGTATCGCGGGTCCTTAATAGTCCTTCTTTAGTAAGTCCGGCCACTAAGGAGAAGGTCCTCAAAGCTATTAAGGATTGCCAATATGTCTATAACGCTTTGGCCGGGGGATTGTCCACCAGTAAAACCCAGACACTGGGAGTAGTTGTTCCTACTATAACTAATCCAGTTTTTGCTTTGGTTACTAAAGGCATTCAAGATTATGCCCGCAGGCAAGGCTATTCTATCATTCTAGGGAACACGGATTATAATGAAGAGAACGAACGGGAACTAATCCGTCTTTTTCAAGAGAAAAGAACTGACGGCGTAATTCTTAACGGACCTTGGCGAGACGCTTCCATTGTTTCGGTAATGAAAAAGATTAGATTGCCGTTTGTTATCACTTGGCAGGAGGTTCCAGATAAAGATGTGAGCTATGTGGCCTTTGATAATTATAAAAGTGCCTATGAGATGGTGGAATATCTTATCAATCTCGGCCATCATCGAATTGGCATGATCGCTGGAAAATTTTCTGTCTCGGAGAGAGCAAGGATGCGCTGGCTGGGTTATCGAAAGTGTTTATCTAATCATGGAATCCGTTATGATCCTAAATTGGTCGTGCAAAAGGGATATACTTTTGGGGAGGGTAAAGAAGCGGTTGCTAATTTGCTGGCACTTCCTTCGCCACCAAGCGCTATATTCTGTGGGAACGATATTTTGGCTATTGGGGCCATGGCTGGTGCTAAAGAGAAAGGTTTAAGAATTCCGACCGATCTTTCTATAGTCGGATTTGATGATATGGGGGTTTCGGCGTATTGTGATCCACCTTTAACGACAATGGCCGTACCAGCTTATGAGATGGGCCAAATGGCAGCCAAAGTACTAATTGAAAATCTAAAGGGGGAAAATAAATCTCCCCAGCAATTCCTGCTGGAGACGAAGTTGATGGTCCGCGGATCAGCGGCTAAAAAAGAAAGATTTTAATAAAAAGGAGAAAAAAATGCCTTACGGCTATAACGGAAAAATCTTGCATTTTGATTTAAGTACATCAGAAATGAAAGTAGAAGAGCCTGGGGAAGTCTTTTACCGTACTTACTTGGGCGGTGGTGCGTTAGCCTCATATTATCTCTTAAAAAATCTAAAGGAAGGGACAGATCCCTTGAGCCCGGATAATGTGCTCGTATTTGCTTCCAATGTAATTTCAGGGCTGCCGATCGCCGGCATGACTCGCTATACCGTGGCGGCCAAATCTCCCTTAACCGGAGCCTATGGGGAAGCAGAAGCAGGTGGTTTCTGGGGCCCCGAGCTGAAGTTCTCTGGTTTTGATGCCTTAATCATTAAGGGAAAAGCGGCTAAACCATCTTACTTATGGATTAATGATGGCAAAGTGGAACTGCGTTCCGCGGAAAAAATTTGGGGCTTAGAAACCGGACCGGCCCAAGAAAAAATTCGAGAGGAAGTGCAGGATAAACAAGCGCGGGTAGCTCTGATAGGACCGGCCGGGGAGAAATTAGTGCGCTTTGCCTGCGTGCTTAATGAGCTTAAGCATGCTAATGGAAGAACGGGCATGGGTGCTGTCATGGGCGCTAAAAATCTGAAAGCCGTAGTCGTTAGGGGATCAAATAAATTAAAGGCTAAAGATGAGGAGAAATTTCAAGAATTGACCAAGTATTTGGTGCAACTAATTGGACAGCACGGACCTAACAAAGTTCTCCGCAAACTGGGGACAGCCAATTTAGTTATGGCCCTCAACACCCAAGGAATTCTACCAACCAGGAATTTTCACACAGGCGTGTTCGCCGGGGCGGAAAAGATCAGCGGAGAAAAGATGGTGGAAACCATCCTTAAAAGTGAAGAAGGTTGCTATGCCTGTGCGGTGCGTTGCAAGCGGGCCGTAGAAATTCTTTCGGGTCCCTATAAAACCACATCCATATATGGAGGGCCCGAATATGAAACCCTTAGCGCTCTCGGGTCGCTCCTGGGCATTGATAATTTAGAGGCTATTGCTAAGGGGAATGAGCTCTGTAATCGATACGGCTTAGACACAATTTCAACTGGTGTGGCCATTGGTTTTGTAATGGAATGCTACGAAAAAGGCATCTTGACCAAAGACGATACGGAAGGAATCGAATTCACCTTTGGTAATGAAGAGGCCATGTTGCAGGCGATTGAATGGATAGCTTTCCGGAAAAAAGGTTTAGGCGACTTACTGGCCGAAGGGGTTAAGTTGGCGGCCGAGAAGATTGGGAAAGGGGCGGAAAAATACGCCCTGCATATTAAAGGCCAAGAACTTCCCATGCATGACCCCCGAGGTAAGACCGGACAAGGGTTAAGTTTTGCTGTTTCTCCAACTGGCGCGGACCATATTGAGGCTCCTCATGATACACCTTTTGCCTCTCCAGGGCCGATGCTAGAGAGGATAGCTCCCTTAGGGCTGCTGGGAGCCATTCCCACGCTTGATTTTGGACCCAAAAAAGTTCGTAACTTCATTTATTTGCAATTGGTCTGGTCTTTGTATAATTCTCTTGGGGTTTGTAATTTCGCCGCGGGTCCAGTCTGGGCTTTACCACTAAATAAACTCGTTGAAGTTGTGCAAGCTGTTACGGGATGGGAGACAAGTCTCTGGGAACTCTTAAAAGTGGGCGAGCGAGCTATAACTATGGCCCGGGTCTTCAATCTGCGCGAGGGGTTTGGGCGTAAAGATGATACATTACCTGAGAGGCTTTTTGAGCCATTAGAGAGCGGCCCTCTTCAAGGGAAGAAGATTGAGCGGAAAGAATTTGAAGAGGCTTTGAGTATGTATTATGAGGCCATGGGCTGGGATGCCCAAGATGGTGTGCCGACTCGCGGGAAACTTGCCGAACTAAACCTTTTTTGGCTAGAAGAATTTTTAAAAGATAAAAGATAAGGCCAGAAGACAAAGGACAAATAAATAATCTACATCATTAGATGGAGAGAATTCGAGGATAAGCTCTAAGCAAACAGAATTGAGGCCATTTTTTAAAGATAAAGGAGGAAATGTTACCATGTTATTTGGTTTTATCGGCGTAGGCAGAATGGGTGGCGGACTGGCGCGAAATCTCATTCGGCAAGGGAAGGAAGTGCTCGTATATGACCTTAATCCCCAGGCCATCGAAAAAACTATTGCGGTCGGACCAACAGGAAAAGCAGCGAAAAATTTTCAAGAACTAGCTGGGGCCGATGTTGTTTTTACCTCCTTACCTCTTCCCCAGGATGTAGAGAACGTTATGCTCGGGGATAGAGGTCTGTTAAATTTGATGAAAGCTGGTACTACTTATATAGACGTAAGCACAATTGACCCCAAAACCGCACGTAAATTATATGAAGCAGCGGAGCGAAAAGGTGTAGATTTTTTGGAGTGCCCTTTGGGGAAAACTCCGGCCCATGCCGAAAAGGCAGAAGAGCCGATTTTTGTGGGGGGTAAAAAAGAAGTATTTGAGAAAATGAAAGGCATCTTGGAAATGATTGGGTCTCCTGTGGTATACCTGGGTGGAGTAGAAGCTTCCTCGGCCTTTAAGTTAATCAGCAATTTGATTGGTATGACCAACTTAGCTGTTTTGGCGGAAGGCATGCGCTTGGCCGAAAAAGCGGGCATTGAAATGAATACATTTTTGGAGCTTCTAAAAGACACGGGTGGTAAAAGTTTCCAAGCTGAAATTCGGGGTCCATGGATAGTTAACAAGGATTTCAATAATCGATTTAGCGTAGATTTGGCTTATAAAGACGTGCGCCTCGGGTGCGAAATGGCCCGGAGCTGGGGAATTGATCCGGTAGCCATGAAAGCTACTTTAGACTATTTGCGCGAAGCTAGTTTGAAAGGATATGGAGCGGAGGATTGCTGCGCGATTTACAAGGTCATTAAATAAGATTCCCGTTAATGTAATTCCGCTGAAAAATTTAAATTAGCAGTAATATAAAAAAGGCGGTTGGCGATTAATTGCAGAAGATATTCTTTTTTAAAAGAAATATCATTATTTTGAGCTTATGCTTTGGGTTTTTTTTAATTAAAATGGGCAATGCCGCCATTGCTCCAGTTGGCCATCTTCCTTCTGTCTCGGTCGGGGTCACCCCTTCTATTTATGCCTTGCCGATCCTTTTGGTTGAAAAGCGAGGGGAATGGGCAGATTTTGGCATTCAAATTAACTTAAAAATTTATCGCACGGGAGAAGAACAGTTAGATAGAGCCGTGGGTAATGAATGGGAAGTTGGCATTATGGATCCTTTCAATGCTATAAAGGGCGGCAATGAGGGGAATCTGGTAATAGTAGGAGTTGCGGGAAATTTTGCCAAGCACTTACCATTTTTATTGAAAGAGGAGAGCGTGTTTTTTAATCGAGATAAATTAGGAAAATGGGCCAAGGCTTTTAAATCAGAGAAGATGACGGAAGGAGAGAATATTTTTCTTCCTGGCTGTCTGGTGGCCATAACTAACTATGCTGATACCAGAAAGACGCTGGTCATTCGGTGGTTGGAAGGATATTTGCGGGGTTTGCGCATTATGCAAGAAAATCGTGAAGAAGCTGCTGGTG
>CAZAGD010000139.1:0-5431 GCA_964484485.1 uncultured Syntrophaceae bacterium | reverse complement strand
CGGCTATAGTAACATCATTTTCCTTAAGCCCATAAGCCTGGGCTATGTTCGGTCCGGAGAAAGAGAAGTTACCATGGGTTAGGATGACCCCTTTAGGTTGCCCCAAAGTTCCGGAAGTATAAAATATTATGGCTTTATCTTCAGCCGCTAGATCCACTGGTTTTAAGGCGGAAGGTGAGGAAGCCCACTTCTTAAGAACTGAAAAGATAGATGGATCGGTTTCTTTCCTAAAGATAATCTGGGAAAGGAGAGGAGTTTGGGGCTTTATTTCTTGTATTTTTTCGCGGAAAGGAGCGGCAGTTAGAAGAATTTTCGCTTCCGAATTGGCCAGGATAAAAGCCATTTCTCGAGGCGTATATACTGGATTGATGGGAATTACTGTTCCGCCAGCTTTGATAATAGAAAAGTAGGCAAGCAAAGTATCTAAGCTATTCGGGAAGAGAACGGCGACATGTTCTCTTTTTTTTAAGCCCAAAGTCTGTAACGCCGCGGCCATTTGATCAGTTAAGATACCGAATTCTTTATAGGTTATGGACACCTTGCCTTGGCGGAGAAATATTTTGTTCCCAAATTGTTTAACTCTTTCTTTCAAGAAATCTATTAAATTCATTCCTTCCTCAAACCCAAACTGCGAATCAGCGCCCCCACTGATTCATTCATTTCCACTAAGTGTTTAGCTAATTCTGCTGGGCCCCGATAAAGGGCAGGTTGATCCAGTTGCCGGCTGATTTTAATAAAGTCAGGATCCTCCATCGCCTTTTTAAAGGCCTGATGCAGGGTTTCCACAATTTGGGGTGAGAGCCCCTTGGGCCCCACAATAGAGATGAGACTTGGAGCTACAATATCATAGCCTAATTCCAGAAGGGTTGGCGTATTAGGGAAATCTATCATCCTTTTTTCTCCATAAACGGCCAGCAATCCCAGGGTCCCGGCTTCTACATGTTTTTTCCATTCGGTGGTTTGGGAAGAGGCTTCCACGTGGTCGCCCAGCAAAGCCGTAATGGCCTGCGGACCACCTTCAAAAGGAACATGGGTCCATTTTATTTTTTCCTTCATGGCCAGCCTTTCCATAACCAAGTGTTGGGGAGTTCCCGGTCCTGCAGTGCTATAGCGGATTTTACCAGGATTAGCCTTAGCATATGCTATAAAATCTTGGAAAGTCTTCCAGGGAGAGTCGGATTTGACTACCAGACCATAAAGATACACAGCGTACTGCATTATGGGAGTAAAATCTTTGGCCGAATCATAGGGAACTTTACGCATGTGCTGACTCAAGACCGCTCCACTGGGAAGAATACCAATATTATAGCCATCGGGCTTTTCGTTTTTTAAAAGAGCCATGGCAACTGCTGAGGCAGCTCCAGGCTTATTCACCACTACAATAGGTTGGCCGAGAATTTTGCTCGCCGCGGCCACCAAAGGGCGAGCACAAACATCGGTGCTCCCTCCGGCCGGGTAGCCGATGATAAAGTTAATGGCTTTGGTGGGATACTTCTCCTGGGCCAAGCAATTTGGAAGCCAAAAGAGATGGAACAGGAAAGTAAAAATCAGACCGAGAAGGATTAAACCATTTTTTATTGGGGGCTTTTTCATTTTGGGCACCCCTCCTTTTTATAGATTTATACTTAAAGAACAAATTAGCGATGAAATTCTATTACTTCCGTAAGGGGCTTGCGTTCCGGAATCCGCGGGGTTTCGGCCGCATAGCCCACGGGAATAAGATTTACAAAATTCCATCCCGGGGGAACGTGCAGGATTTCTTCAATCTCTTTTTTGGCTTGCAAGGGACCGGCCATCCAGCAAGCGCCTAACCCAAAATAATGCAATAGCAAAAGGAAATAAGAAACGAAAGCAGCTATACTCTGCAGCGTTGAGTTACCTATTTGCCGATAGGAAATTATTTCCGCGGCTAAAGGATCTTGTTCTCCCCGAGCTTTAAGAATTTGATCAGCAATACTGGCATACTTGCTCATCAAGACGGCCACACACACCGGCGCCTGCCGGAAAAAATCGGATGTTTTCCGCCAGCGGGCCACTATTTCCCCAAATTGGGCTGCTTCTGGCCAGGAGGCCATAAGCTCAGTCTTGGCTTTTACGGCGTCTGCTATCTTAGAGATTAAATCTTTATTAGTGATGATTAAAAACCGCCAAGGCTGATAGTTGCCGCCGTTGGGTGCCCAAGTAGCTAATTCGATAGCCTTGAGGATAAGCTCTTCAGGCACAGGTTTATCCTGAAACTTGCGGATGGAACGTCTGGTTTTTATCAATTCCTCTAATTCTTCCCAATTAATCATTTCACAAATTCCTTCCTTTCTCTGCCCGAATTCAAAATTGCTTTATATTTTTTTATTCTTCTTCACCCCTATGATTAAGAGATTAAGTAAGCTCCTTTCATAGCGGAAGTGGCCTGCTTACTATAGCGCTGGAGAATACCGCTGGGATGCTTCAGCTGTGGTGGTTTCCATTTTTTCCTTCTCTCTTCATAGATTTCAGCCACTGTTTGAGGATCCAATCTTTTTTCTTTTATGCCCACCACGGCAAGGAGACGACCCGGAATATCGATAGAGATCAAGTCTCCATCTTCTACTAAAGCCAGAGGGCCGCCCTGAGCGGCTTCGGGAGATACGTGGCCAATACATGGTCCCCGGGTGGCTCCAGAAAATCTCCCGTCCGTGACAATAGCTGTATGACGCAGAGCAGGATTGGTTACTAAGGCTTCTGTAGTCGCCAGAATTTCGGGCATGCCACTACCCCGCGGCCCTTCATACCGGATAATGATAACTGCTCCAGGTTTGATTTTGCCTTTCAAAATGGCCCGCAATGCCTCTTCTTCCCGGTTAAATACCTGCGCGGGTCCTTCGTGTTTCATCATTTCGGCTGGCACAGCTGCATATTTGACTACAGCTCCTTCAGGAGCTAAATTTCCTTTGAGCACGGCAATAGAGCCGAATTTCTTACTCTCTTTTACCCGGCCAATTATTTCTTCTCTCTTTAATTTGTAATTGGCCAGGTACCCTTCACCGCGCCTAAAGAAACCGTTTTTTTCCAGACTGTCCAAATTTTCTTTTAAAGTTTTGCCGGTGATCGTGAGTACTCTTAAGTCCAAGAGTTCTTTCAATTCCCTCTGTACCGCCGGGATACCCCCTGCGTACCAAAAGAGTTCTGTTAAATATTGGCCAGAGGGCTGGACATTGACGATGTAAGGGATTTCTCGGTTTAATTGATCAAACCGTTCAGCTTCTATACTTATGCCTAGCTCATGAGCAATAGCCGGTAAGTGTAAGAGGGCATTAGTAGAGCCGGCAATTGCGGCATGTACTTTCATGGCATTCTCAAATGATTCCTTAGTGAGAATGTCAGAGGGGCGAATTCCTTTTTTAATCAGCTTCATGAGCTGCCTCCCGGCTTGCCTGGCCATCCGGCCAATTTCGGCCAGGCTGGCGGGAACTAAGGCTGAACCGGGTAAACTCATCCCTAAAGCTTCAGACATACATTGCATCGTACTGGCCGTGCCCATGAATTGGCAAGCTCCTGCTCCGGGACAGGCGGTAAGTTTGTAATCCCTTATTTCGCGGGCCACATCTTCTCCGCGGCGCATCTTTTCAGCCGTTTCGCCGATCAAGACGCTGTGGGAAAGATAGGGTCCCACGCGATTAGACCCTCCGGGGATGTGAATGGCCGGAATATTTAGTCTGCTCATGGCCATCAAATGGGCCGGAATGGATTTATCGCAGGAAGATATAGTAATTATTCCATCCCAGGGGATTACCCGCCCGTGAATTTCCACCAAGTCGCATAAAATTTCTCGGGAAGGAAGAATATAGTTCATGCCATTATGAAGCATAGCCCACCCATCGCAAATATCTGTGCCGTGAAAGTGGGCAGGCTTTCCGCCTTCTTCGATAATCCCCATAGCCGCTTCTTTGGCCAATTTATCTAAATGTACACTTCCTGGATGGCTGTCTCCCCAAACATCCTCTATTAATATTTGCCATTTACTGAGATCCGTCTCGTCCCATTGCGTGCCGCAACAAAGGGCGTCTAACTGAATCCAATCCCGACGGATTTTACTACTTTTGGCCCCAAATTTTGGAGATGCCATATTCTTCCTCCTTAAAGACTTTTTGCTGACTTGTAAATTGAAAAGCCAATTTTTCACTTGGGTTGTTTTTGATTGCTTTATTTTCTATCTAAGAGGACCGTCTTTGTCAAGGCTAAATTGTTCTGACCTTCGATCATTTTTTATTAATTATGGTGCAGTCGCAGCGGGGGAAAAGTTAAGGGTTCATTCTGTGTATTTAAAGGAGAAAAACTCCCCTTGGCGGATCATTAATTATCGTCGTCAACAATTTCCCGCCTGAATTTAACAGGAATTTTTCGGAGATAAATTTTTTAGATAAAAGCGGAGATCAATCAAAGAAGTATAACCTGCAGAGATTGCGCCAAGCCTTATAGCTTAGTATAAAACGAAGCACGGGGAAGAAGGGGTTTCTCCAAGAACAATAAACTATGAACTTTCCTGGTGAGTCCCGCCTTTAAATCTTGCCCAAAAAGAATGGAAAAAAGAATGGAAATAGGCAAAGGAAAAGGTTAATAATCGGATTGAGAGATAGCCGACTTTTAATGAAGAAAAAATTCCTAAAAAGCAGGAGTGGATTTATATACAATCCATAAACTTGGGAGATGGAAAAGCATATCCATTATTATCATATACGCGCATCATTATCTAAAGAGCCTAAGTTCAGGAGTGGAAGTATTAGACAGGATAAGAAAAAAGGTATTACAAATTTATCACATTTAGGTAAGCAGAAGGATTAAAGCTTTTTGTAACCTAAGAAATTACTGGCGCGCCCAGCCCGACTCGAACGGGCGACCTACGGATTCTTAGTCCGAAATAGGGGAGTTATAAGAAGTTAAATAAAATCAAATAACTAAGCGTAATCATTAAAGGAATTTGATTTTTTCAATGTGTTGTGATATGCATAAAAATGAGCCAAAATGAACAGTTTATAGTCACAATTTGGTCACAAAATTTGGTGTTTAAATAAGTAAAGAAAAAGTCCGTAGGTCTAAAAAATGGAAAGAGAAGAATTTGAAATAAAAAAAAGCAAGAGCATAAGCTGGAAAAGAATTAAATTTGATTTTAAATTAAAAAATGGTTATTTAAATCATCTAATGAATAATAAACAATATGAAAAATATATTCAGGAGGAAAGAGATGGTAATAAGGATTATGAGGAGAGTGAAGAAAAAAGAAAGGAAAAACTTGAGAGAGCCTATGAGAAGCTATGGGTGAAAATTATTAAAAAATATGAGGAAGGATTAAAAGAGAGGCGTCCTCATAAGAAGGGGAAAGAAAGATATAAATATTGGAAAAAAAGAAGGTTAATATATGCCGGAGTATTGCATGCATTATTAAAAGTGCAAAAAG
>CAZAGD010000138.1:0-2568 GCA_964484485.1 uncultured Syntrophaceae bacterium | reverse complement strand
AGCAGCAAATTACATAAAGGGGGTTTATTATGGCGATCATATACGAGAAAAAAGGACGCATAGCTATTATTACTATTAACCGGCCAGAGGCTATGAATGCTATTGATCCAGAGACGAGCGAAGAACTAGGTAAAGCCTGGTTGGATTTTCGTGATGACCCAAATCTTTGGGTAGCTATTCTAACCGGGGCTGGTGATAAAGCCTTTTCGGCCGGCGCCGACTTGAAGAAAATGATTCCTTTTTTAGCAACTCTCTCTCCTTTTGAAAGAAAGGAACGGGAAGATAAATTCCCCGGATTTGGCGGTATAACTCGCAATCTGAACATTTGGAAACCTATGATCGCCGCTATAAACGGCTTTTGTTTAGCTGGTGGCTTAGAAATGGCCTTGGCCTGTGATCTCCGCGTGGCGGCGGAACACGCCACTTTTGGCCTGGTGGAGGTAAGTCGCGGCATTATCCCGGGAGCCGGGGGCACGCAAAGACTCCCCCGCATGATTCCTGTGGCGAAAGCATTGGAAATGATCTTGATGGCCAAAAGGATTGATGCCCAAGAAGCTCTCCGTCTGGGATTGGTCAATAAAGTAGTTCCTGGTCCCGAAGTCATGCCCACGGCCATGCAGATGGCCGAGGCCATAATGGAGAATGCTCCTTTGGCTGTGCGCGCTGCTAAGGAAGCTATTATCCGGGGATTATCTATGCCTTTGGAAGAAGGGCTACGCTTAGAATCTACTCTCCAATCTTATTTGCTCCGCACCGAAGATGCTATAGAAGGGCCCAAGGCTTTTGCTGAAAAACGTAAGCCCCAATATAAGGCCCGCTGAGCCTTTAATACCTATGGAGGATGATCTATGATAGATGCTAAAGAATTTTATACTGTTTTGCGCGAAATTGACTATCGTCCGGTTGAGGAATTAATTAAAAGAGTTTTAGCTGCTGGTTATTTAGCTCAGGATATTCTTAATCAAGGGCTAATTGGCGGCATGTCCATAATCGGCCAAGAGTTCAAAGCGCGCGAATTATGGGTCCCCGATGTGCTTTTAGCGGCGCGTAATATGCAGCGCGGTGTTGAATTATTAAAACCTTATTTTGCCAAAGAAAAAACAGGATCAAAAGGCAGAATAGTTTTGGGGACAGTTAAAGGAGATATCCACGATATAGGCAAAAACTTAGTCGCCATCATGATGACTGGTTCTGGCTTCGAAGTGATCGATCTGGGAGTAGATGTTCCGGCGGAAAAATTCATAGCGGCTTTAGACCAGCATAAGCCGCAGATTATCGGTCTCTCTGCCCTCCTTACTACAACCATGTTAGAAATGGGCAAAATTATTGCAGCGATAAAGAATAGTCCTTACGAGAATAAACCTTACGTGATTGTGGGCGGAGCTCCGGTAACCGAGTCTTTTGCTCAAGAAATCGGCGCTGATGGTTATGGAGCTGATGCTGTCTCGGGAGTAGAAGTAGCCTTAAAGCTTTTAGGCCAAAAGGCTTAAAATATTTTTGATGAGCTAAACCAATTATGCTATCGAGGTAAAAATATGGACAAAATTTCGCCCAAGAGAAGATTTCTTGCTGGTTTATTCGGTGGAAGGCGGCCTGATCGTCCACCCGTAGGAAATCCCACTTCGATCGTTTGCCAAGAACTGATGAAAAAAGTGGGGATTTATTTTCCCCAAGCCCATCTCGAAGCGCGCCTTATGGCCGAGTTGGCCGCTGCCGGCCATGAGATTTTAGGATTTGATTCCATCATGCCTGAATTTAGTGTACAACAGGAGGCTGCAGCTTTGGGCTGTGAAGTAGATTGGGGTAGTCCTTCGATGATGCCCGATGCCCAAACCCACCCCGGGCAACGGATTGAAGATTTAATAATTCCGGAGAACATCCTTGAGAAACCTTCTATGAAAGTAGTTTTAGAAGCTTTATCTTTGTTGCGCCGCCATTATGGGGATAAAGTGGCCTTGATTGGAAAAGTTATGGGGCCGTGGACTATTTCCTATCATCTTGCCGGAACCCAAAACTTTCTACTCTGGGTAGCTACAGATCCAGATAAAGTGCGCCGCTATTTGGACACCTTGAAAGAAGTTACCTTCCTTTTTGCCCGCGCTCAATTTCAGGCCGGAGCCGATGTGGTGGTCTTAGCGGACCATGCCACGGGCGATTTAGTAAGCCCGCGAACTTACGAAAAATTTCTTCTGCCCATTCATAAAGAACTTGTGCAGCGGATCGGGGGGCCTTTAATCCTCCATATTTGCGGAAATTGTGGTGACCGCCTCAGGCTTTTTGTAGAAGCAGGCTTTGAAGGCTATCACTTCGAGTGGCAAGTAGATGCCCGCGAAGCCGTCAGAATAGTCAATCACGAAATGTCTCTGGTGGGCAATATAAACAATGCGACCACACTTCTACGCGGGACACCCGAAGATGTATACAAACAGGTGCGTTACAGCGTCGCCGCCGGCGTGGATATTATTGCTCCGGAATGCGCTATCCCTTTGCAGACCCCCATAAGCAACTTGCAAGCAATCGTCCATGCCGCCCAAGAAGGATATTAATTTACATTTTGCTGGGCAGCCA
>CAZAGD010000137.1:0-7158 GCA_964484485.1 uncultured Syntrophaceae bacterium | reverse complement strand
ACCCAGGTCAAAGTCCAACCCGAATTCGATGGCAAATTTAAATTATTTTAAAAACCTAACCGCAGAGGGCGCCGAGCACGCTGAGCAATACTTTAAAATTTAAAAATATTATTTTTTATTTTTCTGCGACCCCTGCGTGCTCGGCGGTGAAACTAATTTATTTTTTCCTTACGTAGTCGACCCACTTTTTAGCTACTTTATAGCTTTCCCAGTAGTATTTAATGAATTCTTCCCCCACCATAATCTTTACTGGCTGACCTGCCGATTCCAATTTTTCCATATGCTCTTTAGTCATCATGGCTTTTTTGAATACTTCTTGGATCTTCTTTAAAATTGGCTCGGGGATTCCTTTGGGGCCAGCTATTCCTCTTGTGGAAGCTGAGAGTACGGTAGGGAAGCCGAGCTCAGCCGTCGTGGGCAGGTCAGGATAGAACTTAGTTCTTTCTTTATCCATAATCGTGAGCATGCGGATTCGGCCAGCTTTCCATTGCGTATAGTTGTCAGCCACTGTGCAGAAAAGGACATCCACATGCTTCCCTAAAAGAGCCGTGATGGCTGGAGCAGCTCCATCAAAATAAACCCGGCGCAATTCAATTCCGGCTGCCTCCGCAAATTGGAAATAGCCGATCTCGTCATCTTGGAGGTAACCGACAATTCCGGCAGGGATTTGGCCTGGTCTTTTTTTGGCATCATCGATCAAATCTTTGAGAGTCTTCCAAGGGCTATCTGGTCTTACTGAAATGGTAGTGGGATCGAGAGCCTGGCTAATGATGGGTAGAATATCTTCAGCTTTGAACACTGCTTTACGTTCCGGATCAAGCACTGTGGTGAGAATATGGGGTAAATTGATATAACCAAGGTAGTATCCATCAGGCTTTTGTCTGGCTAGCTCTGTCCAGCCAACTTGTCCGCCAGCGCCAGGTTTGTTAACAACTACGATAGGTTGCCCAAATTCCTTCTCCGCAATTGCGGCCACGATGCGAGCACCTACATCAGTACTTCCACCCGCCGGGTAAGGAACCTGCAAAGTTATAGGCTTTGTAGGAAAATCAGCGGCGTAAGCCTGATTGGCCAAAAAAATTAGAAATGCCGAAATAAAACTTAAAAATAATGATTTTTTCATTTTCCCCTCCTAAATTATTATTTATTTTGCTTGGCGAGCCTTTTCTACCAAAGGCTTGGCTCTTTCATGAACGGCCCGTAAATATTTAGCATACTCCTCGCCCACTAAAGGTACAATAGCTAATCCCGCCTTTTCCATTTTTTCTATATGTTCCGGGCTTTTCATAGCCTCTAAGAATACATCTTGGATTTTTTTCAGAATGGGTGCGGGAATCCCTTTGGGACCCAAAACGCCACGACTCGAAGATGAAATCACTGTCGGATAACCAAGTTCCACAGTAGTGGGCACATCAGGCAAGAATTTTGACCTGTTCTTATCCATTACGGCCAAGCCGCGTAGTTGACCACCCTTTACTCTAGGGGCAACACTGCCCACGTTATCGAACGAGACATCCACCTGACCGCCCAACGTTGCCGTTAACTGATGGGCGCCACCATCAAAGTGGACAATGCGGAATTTTATGCCGGCCGCTTCTTCTAACATCAATATGGCCAGATGGTCATCACCCAAGATGCCGGTAGTGCTGGCTCTAATTTCTCCTGGTCGTTTCTTAGCATCCTCAATAACATCTTTGAGGGTTTTATATGGGCTATCGGCTTTCACCCAAATTAACCCAGGATCAACAACTTGATTTATAATGGCCACAAAAGAATCCAAGTCAAATAAGGCTTTCCTTTCTGGATCAAGGATTATAGTATTCAATGCGGGAACGCTGACAAAACCCAGATAATAGCCATCGGGCTTTTGGCGAGCTGTTTCTGTTAATCCTACTTGTGATCCGGCTCCCACTTTATTAATTACCACAATTGGTTGGCCCATCTTTTTTTCCGCAATGGAGGCTAAAATTCGTGCTCCCGTATCCGTAGAGCCGCCAGCGGGCCAAGGAACTTGTAGGGTTATGGGCCGGGTAGGATAATCAAGAGCCAGAGCTAAGCCGCAAAACCCTAAAAACAAGACTACCGAAATGCTGATTAAAATTCCTTTTTTCATTTTCCCCTCCTTAACCAATTTTTTCAGATTTTTATTTATTAAAATCTTTAAACTTCCCATTAATCTTTTCCCGCCTTTTGGCCAATAAGGCGGATGGCCGGGCTAATTAAAACAATGGCTGCGATTACAAGCAATACAGCAGAGATCGGTCTGGTGACGAGTATACTTAAATCACCTCCCGACATTTCCAAAGAAGTGCGCAAAGCCCTCTCCATCATGGGCCCTAAAATAAGGGCCAAAATAGTCGGAGCCAGGGGCCAGTCTATTTTGCGGAAAATATAGCCCAAAACGCCAAAGACCACCATTACTCCCACATCAAAAATACTTTGATTCAAGCTGTAGGCACCCAGGATGCAGAAAAGCAGAATCCCCGGATAAAGGTATTGATAGCGAATTTCTAAAAGTTTTGCCCAGAACCCCACCAGCGGCAGATTGAGTATAAGCAGGATAACATTACCTAAATAAAAACTGGCAATGAGACCCCATACCACATCGGGACGTTCTTTAAATAAAAAAGGGCCAGGAGTAAGACCATGAATAATAAAAGCTCCCATAAGGACGGCCAAGGTCGGAGAACCAGGAATACCTAGAGTTAATAAAGGGACCATCGCTCCATTGGCATAAGAATTATTGGCTGTCTCTGGAGAAGCAACGCCCTCGATAATACCAGTGCCGAATTTTTCGGGATGTTTGGAGACTTTCTTCTCCACAACGTAAGCCACAAAGGTAGGAATAATAGCTCCAATGCCCGGAATAAGGCCTAAGAAGAACCCAATTAAAGTTCCTCTTCCGATAGCAGCAGCCGAAACACGCCATTCTTCTTTTTTAGGGAAGAGATCGGAAATTTTCGTCTTTATTACTTCCAAGACCGGAGATTCCATACTCAGTAAGATTTCGCCAACGCCGAAAAGGCCCATAACCACAGGAACAAAACCCACTCCATCATATAAAGGTGGAATGCCCATAGTAAATCGAGGCGCACCTCTTACTGGATCCATGCCGATCATGGCTAACATTAGGCCGAATAAAGTCATCAACAAGGCCGCTAAGATTGATCGCCCTGAAAGACCGGTGACCAAAGAGAGTCCGACTACTAAGAGAGCAAAAACTTCTGGGGGGCCAAACTTAAGCGCAAAACTGGCTAAAGGAAGGGAAACAACCATCAAGGCGAAAGTAGCGAAAGTCCCGCCAATAAACGAGCCGATGGCCGCAATACCTAGGGCGGGACCAGCTCTTCCTTTCTTAGCCATCTGGTATCCGTCCAAACAAGTAATTACGGAGGCTGCTTCTCCCGGAACATTGACCAAGACAGAAGTGATGGTCCCTCCGTACATAGCCCCATAATAAATAGCGGCCAGCATGATAATAGCCCCGATAGGGTCTAAGTTAAAAGTAATGGGAATGAGAATGGCCGTCCCCGCTGCTGGCCCTAAACCAGGCAAAACACCTATCAAAGTGCCCAAGACACAGCCGATGAAAGCATAGAGAAGGTTAATCGGTAAAGTGGCTACAGAGAAGCCTTGAATCCAATATTGTAATGCTTCCAAAATTCCTCCTTATAAACCTAAAATTCCCATCGGTAAAGGAACTTTTAGCCAATAGTAAAAAACATGGAAAACTCCAAAGCTGCCGATAAGGGCATAAATTAAATTTATGAACAAAGAGCGCGTGCCCAAAAAGAAAGGCAGAAAAAAAAGAAAGAGGAAAAGAGAAATACGGAAGCCAAGGAATTCTATTAATCCGGTGGATATGGCCAAAGCAATAAGGATAATTAAGATGCTTTTGGCGCCAATTTGATTAGGCTCTGGCGAGCCAGAGCCATAGGGTGGGGCTTTGGAAAAAGTGGTTTGGAGAAAGAGGGCAAAAGACAGCACAATAACGATAAGGCTCAGCCAAAAAGGGAAGAAACCCGGGCCTGGCCCCAGCCGATCTTTATATGGGTAGGCGAAAGATGAAACGAGCATGATAATACCTATAATTATAGAGACTATGCAAGTAATTTGCCATGCTTTTTTCATTTTATTAATCACTCCTGCTCAGTTTCACAGAATCAAATATAATTTTATTTATCATTTCAGGAGAAAATGTCAAGAAAGAAATCAGAGATCTCTGAAAATGCGTCTTTTTGTCTCTCGCGCCAAAGCGGGGAGTCCAGCAATGCCTGGAAAATATTGGATTCATGCTTGCGAAGGAATGGAGCAATTACATCCCGAAGGACTTTTCGGAGATCTCAATTTATTGACCGGTGATGCCTCGCAGGTGGCTATCTAAGGCCGTGAGCGTCGTAATTGAGAAAGTGGCTATTTATTTTGATATTATCCCGCTATAAGACATGGCCAAGGCAGACAAATTATCTGAGCGTCCATCAGTTTTTAAATTCCAGCTTAATTCAGGCGGGAAGGAGAGAAGCTCGCCTCTCTCCTACCCGCCTGTTTCCTGCTGGCGAGAAATATTAAAACTGTTAGACGGTCAGATAAATTATTTATTGACAGAAATTTTTAATTGAATATATGATTATATATGCATTATATCATAAAAATTTATTTCAATTTCATAGGGCAGGGCGTAATTTATAAGGGGGAACCTCAAAGTAAAAGATATTAAAGAGAGCGCCTTTAAGATTTATCAAGGAGTAGTAGATATTCCTTTTTTGGAATTCTATTTCTCTACGTATCGCTGAAATATATTTTGCGCTATTTTGGGATGCATATCTAAACTTTATATGCGAATAAATAAAGAAAAATGGAGGTAAAACAATGGAGGAAAAAAAGCAAATGAATGTGGAAGAGATTCTTAAGATGATGGAAAAAGGTTTAGGAGAAGAACCGCGCCCCATGACACTCATGTCTAAATTAATCCCCGAGTGGATTCCACGGCAGGCTCAAGAGCGCAAATTTGTTATGGAGGATTTAAAGCATGTTCCTCCCAAATATAAACATCTAATTATGATCGCGGCTTCCGCAGCCGTGGGATGTCACCTTTGCACGGAGACTTTTATAAAAATAGCCTATCGTGCTGGAGTAACTAAAGAAGAGATAGCGGAAACAATCTTAGCTACCAGATTCGCCTTAGCTTCTACGACCTTTGCCACAGCTATAGAAGGAATGGAGTACTTGGTATCTAAATTAGATAAATCATAAAAAAACTTTTTATAAAACCTTAAGGCATGGTCTCTCAAAAGGTGTTCAAAAATATAAACAAAGGCAAGAGAGGAGCTCATTTGAGTGGCGTCAATTTTTCCATCTACCTGAAGAGAGGAAATATTGTCATATAAGAACCCGACCTCGCGGAGGTAAGTGCGGCGGAATATATTTCCTAAATAGCCCAAAAAGGAGGGAATGATGCTTCTATCCTATGCGCAATTTCTGCGGGATAGGTATGCTTATGTGATTGTTTCATCGCTGATCTTGGGAATAGTTGTTGGCATATTTACACCTGCTCCCGGTCAATTTATTAAGAATTTTAGTATCCCGCTGATTGTTATCATGATTGGAGCCATGGGATTTACCATTACCTTAAAAGCTCTAAAGCGGGCTGCCCAGGATTGGACGGCTTTTGGATTGGGTATGATTTTAAATTTCATATTTGCCCCCCTTCTTTGCTGGCTACTGGCTCTTTTATTTTTAAAAGATAATGCCCAATTCGCTATAGGCTTGATTTTGATAGGAGTTGTTCCCTGTGCGGGGATGGCCTTGGTTTGGGCCGGCCTCCTTAAAGGAGATGTCCCTTTAACCACAGTGATCAATGCGGCTACGATGATTATAGCGCCTTTCCTAATACCTTTCCTCATACAATTTTTTGCCGGAACTTTTGTCCGCATTGACAGTTTGGCCATGTTCAAGACAGTAATGTTGACTGTGCTTATTCCTGTGATCGCTGGAATCTTTTTACGCGAGATAACGGAGCAGTTTATGGAAGTGAATAAATATCTCCCCTTTATGCCGGCCCTTTCGGCTACTGCTGCTGTATTCATTATGTTTATGGCAGTTAATACCGGGTTGCCGATTATATTGAAAAACATCCAGGCTATTGGCCCCTTACTTATTGCAACTGTTATGGTGTTCCCCATTTTATTTTTAATTGCTTATTTCATAGGCAGAACTTTTTTAAATCGAGCTAAAAATATAGCGATTACTTTCTCTTCGGGGATGAAAAATTTGCCCATTGCTTTGGGCATTGCCGCAATCAGTTTTCAAACTCTGGCCATGCTCCCTGTGGCAGTGGCCTTCGCTTTTCAGATGCTTACAGCTGTCTTTTTTTATCAATTTTTTTTGAGAACTTTATCTTCTGGCGAAAATACATAATTAATCCATAAATCACGGGTAGGGGAATATAAAGGCTTTCTATAATGAAGTAGCCGCTAAAAATTTTACAGCGTTTGGAACCGAACCTCGTTTTATTTATTGTTTGTAGCATCTGTGCGGGGGTAGCCTTTGGCTGGCTTTTTCCTAATCAATCCATAAGTTTAAAAAATTACACGCCCATAGTGACATTTGTCATGCTTTATCCCATGATGATTGGGCTGCGCATTGAAGAGGTAGGCAAAGCCGCCGCCAATCTGAAATTGTTCAGCCTTTCGCTGGTCTTCAATTTTGCTTTCTCGCCGCCCTTGGCCGCGGCCCTGGCTTATGTCTTTCTACACAACCGCCCCGATTTCGCCGTGGGTCTGATCCTAACCGGCACAGTACCTTGCGCGGGCATGGTTGCTGCTTGGACGGGCTACGCCAAGGGCAGCGTGGCCCTGGCAATGGTCATCGTGGCGCTCAGCCTGATCGTTAGCATCGTCATGATCCCCCTTTTTTTTATGACGGCCTTTTTGCGCCTCTCACCTTGGTTGCAGAGAAATTATTTTTTATCATCGCCTTAACTTCCACGCCATTTCCGTTGAGGCTGCGTGGCAATTGGACGTAAGATTACAAATGAAGAATCGTTGGATTTCCTTATCGCGGAAGGCTAACCTTTGGGGCTGGGCTGATTGGGCCAGAGCCCACCCCTGACCCTAATCGCTAATCAAGCAGAGAGCTAAGAAGGGTTAAGGAGAGGGA
>CAZAGD010000136.1:0-4521 GCA_964484485.1 uncultured Syntrophaceae bacterium | reverse complement strand
AGAGCCGCATCTTCTCTCTGGAAGAAAAGAAGCACATATTTCAACTATTAGCTGCCGCTAATGTTCCCCGCATTCAGGTAGGCTCATTCGTGCAGCCCAAGTTAGTTCCGCAAATGGCAGACACGGATGCCCTGATAAAAGAATTATTAAAATCGAATCCTAAACCCTTATTAACCGCTTTAGTCCTGAACGAAAAAGGTTTAGAGAGAGCTTTGAGCAGTGGCTTAGCTCATGTGAGCATGTCCATTTCCGCCAGTGACAGCCATAGCCAAAGAAATACGAATCGGACGAGCGCCGAAGCTTTAAAAGAAATGGTGAGCTTAATTGAGCAAGCTAAAAAAAAAGGGTTAACCGTTCGGGCTGGTGTGCAATGCGCCTTTGGTTGTGTTTATGAAGGAAGAATTGCCGAAGGAAAGGTTTTAAGCGCTGCCGAAAGTATGGTTCAAGCTGGCGCTGATGAATTGAACCTGGCGGATACCACTGGTATGGGCCAGCCGCTGCAAGTGCGCTCCCTCGTGCGCCTAGTGAAAAAGAACCTGCCCCGGGTGAAGATTTCTTTACATTTACATGATACCCGCAGCTTAGGTTTAGCCAATATGTTCGTGGCTTATGAAGAAGGAGTGAATATTTTCGATGTTTGTGCTGGAGGTTTGGGGGGGTGCCCCTTTATCAAAGGAGCAGCAGGAAATGTGCCCACCGAGGATGCGGCCCATATGTTTGCGGCGATGGGCGTAGAAACGGGCCTGGATTTGCAAAAGATGGTTGAAGTCGTCGCCGTGTTAGAAAAAATATTGGGACGACCTCTGCCCGGGAAAATGGCCCGGGTCCTAAAGGCTAAAGCTGACGAGTGATATGCAAGAAGTACCTAAAGAAGCGAAAAGACATGTAGAGGCCGTTCTTAAGGCCCTAGATATTTTGGAGTGTTTTCAAAAACAGCCTCAGCTCTCCCTCAAAAAAATTAGTGAGCTTACGGGATTACATAAAAGTCGCATTATGCGCCTGTGCGGAACGCTCATTTCCAAAGGTTATTTGCTTTACGAGGCTGAAACAGGGCAATATAAATTAGGCCCCAAAATAATATCCTTGAGCAGATCTTACGAGCAAAGCAATGATCTCATCTCTTTGGCCCGGCCCGCAATGAAATATCTGGCCCAGGAAACAGGAGAATCGGCGTCCCTTTACATTGTTGATGGGTTAAATAGGGTATGTGTAGCGCGAGAAGAAGGGACCTATAGCCTAAGGTATGCCGTAGTGGAAGGGCAACGCATGCCTCTTTATGCTGGGGCGGCGGGCAAAGTCTTGTTGGCTTTTGCCGGTGAAGAATTGCAAAAGAAGGTTTTGAAGAAGAGCCATATTAAAAAATTAACTCCCCAAACAATTACGAATCCTAAGCGACTAGGCAAAGAATTGGAAACTATCAGAGAGCAAGGTTATGCGGCCAGCTTCGGGGAAAGAGATGCAGAAGTAGCGGCCCTGGCGGCACCGATCTTCAATCATGAAGGGAAAATTTGCGCCAGCCTAAGTATTGCTGGCCCGATTAGTCATTTTTCTCCCGAACATAATATTCAGCATTTAAAAATTTTGATGGCTACAGCAAAGCGCATATCCGAAATGTTGGGGTATTTCGATCAAAAAGAAAAAGATTTTTTAAAAAAATAGAGGGGCATTTATGGTTAATTTAACTAATTCTCTTCCTCTTTCTAAGATAAGGGTTTTAGAACTTTCCCACGCGGTCATGGGGCCGACTTGTGGGTTAATTTTAGCGGATATGGGGGCAGAAGTTATAAAAGTGGAACGGGCTCCCGAAGGAGATGAAACACGGCGGCTGAAAGGTTTTGGTTTAGGCTTTTTTCCTTTTTTAAACCGCAATAAAAAAAGTATTGCCCTCGACCTTAAATCAGACCGGGGTAAGGAAATTTTAAACAAATTGGTTATTTCGGCAGACGTTTTTATTGAGAATTTCGCTCCAGGAACAATCGAAAGATTAGGCTTTGCTTATGAGAGACTCGCTCATCTCAATCCGCGCCTAATCTACTGTGCCTTGAAAGGGTTTATGCCTGGGCCATATGAAAAGAGACCTGCTCTAGATGAAATAGTCCAGATGATGGGGGGATTGGCCTACATGACTGGCCCATTAGGGCAGCCTTTACGCGCCGGCGCTTCGGTGACAGATATTTTAGGAGGCACTTTCGGAGCGGTGGCCATTTTGACCGCCCTTTATGAACGGGAACAAACTGGCCGGGGACAAAAGGTAATGGCCACTCTATTTGAGGCGACAGCTTTTTTAATGGGCCAGCATATGGCAGTGACTGCCATCACGGGAAAGCCTATGCCCCCTTTTCCCAACCGCGTAAGCGCTTGGGCTATTTATGATAAGTTTGTGACTAAAGAAGGAGAAATGGTATTTGTGGGAGTAACGAGCGATCGGCAGTGGAAACGTTTTTGTGAGGTCTTTGGGCTGGAAGCCTTAGCCAAAGATGAACGACTAGCCACAAATAATGATCGTGCTGCCCAAAGGGCGTGGCTTATTCCTGAATTACAGAAGGTTTTTCAAAAAATGACCAAAGAAGAACTTTTTAAATTGTGTGAAGAAGCGGAGATACCTTTCTCTCCCATAGCTAAGCCTGAGGACCTATTTGAAAACCCACAACTTAACCAAGGAGGGGGTTTGCTGGAGACTGTACTCAACGGGCGCATAAAAACAAAATTACCGCGGATACCCATTCGCCTTGATGATTATGATTTCGGCCTGCGGAACAATCCACCAGAGGTGGGGCAAGATGGCCCGGAGATCTTAAGGTCACTGGGCATAAGTGAGGAAGAAATAGCTAAGTTACGAGAAGATAACATAGTAGTTTTTTAAAATTTTAAGGAGGCAAAAGTGATGAAAAATTTAATCTTAGACGTAGTGGCCAGGAGTGCTACGGAACTGATCAAACATAAAGAAGGCCCTGGAACCAGATATGTTTTTTCCGATCACCGGAATAATCCCGAGGGAAATATTTATGTAATCATGCGTAAAGTAGAGAATGTAGATCATCCGGAGATGCATATCGAGCCTCATTCCCATGAGTATGAAAGTTTGTTCATTTTTAAAGGGGATAAACCAGATATGAGCGGACTCGTGGTGGAGGTTTTGTTAGGGGATGAATGGCATAGAATTGAGTCGCCCAAAACAGTCAGAATCCCCCCGGGATTGAACCATAATTATCGTTTCATTAAAGGATCAGGAGAATATTGGAATATCGTTCTTACTCCTGGCGCGGAGTACAACAAGACCATAAGGTGAATTAAACGAGGGAATAATTTATGGGTTTAACGATCGCGGAAAAAATTTTATCGGAGAAATCAGGGACAGAAGCCAAGGCTGGAAAAATCGTGGTTGCCGATGTTGATGTAATTATGGCTCATGATTCATTAGGTCCAATGGCTTTGGAAGCGCTGACCGAAATGGGAGAAGTTCGCTTGCCTCGTCCAGAGAAAATTTGCTTTGTGACTGATCATCTTGTGCCTACCCCAGCCCGAAATTATGCCCAGATGCAAAAGCAAATGAATGATTTTGCCCACCGGTGGGGAATCAGGCTGTATGGAGCTGGTGAAGGAATTTGTCACCAACTCTTGGTGGAGAAAGAGGTAAGACCTGGCCAAGTGGTTATTGGTACGGATTCCCATACTTGCATGGCGGGTGCTTTAAATGCCTTGGCCACAGGAGTTGGTTCCACTGATGCGGCTGCGGCTATGGCTACGGGCCAGCTATGGTTTAAAGTTCCGGAGACGATAAAAATTATTCTTTTGGGTCCTTTGCCTCGCGGAGTTTTTGCCAAAGATATAATCTTATTTATAATTGGAAAATTAACCGAGGATGGAGCAAATTACCAAGCTGTAGAATTTACGGGAGAAACAATTTCGTCCCTTTCCATGGCTAGCAGATTGACCATGTGTAATATGGGCATCGAAATGGGGGCCAAGGCAGCCATCATGGAAGTAGATGAGATAACCAGGCAGTGGCTGCAGCAGCGGGGTGATCAGGAAGAAATTCAATCTGTAAAGGCGGATGCGGATGCTAATTACAGCCAGATTTTAGAAATCTCCGTAAATAAGTTAGAACCGCAGATTGCCAAACCTCATCAGGTTGATAATGTGGTACCCTTAAAAGAAGTTGCTGGTACTCCTATCTACGAAGTAGTGATCGGGACATGCACGAATGGCCGATTGGAAGATCTGGAATTAGCCGCGTCTATTTTGGAGGGGAAGCATATTGCCAGAGGTATGAAATTAATAGTTATTCCCGCGTCTCGGCAAGTACTGCTCGAAGCTATGGCTAAAGGAATATTGGCTAAGTTGGTGGAAGCGGGAGGGATGGTTCTGCCTCCTGGTTGCGGCCCGTGTGTAGGGGTTCATGGAGGGATTCCCGCTGACGGAGAAAATGTTCTATCCACAGCCAACCGCAATTTTAAAGGAAGAATGGGTAATCCCCAAGCGAATATATTCTTGGGATCGCCTGCGGCGGCCGCGGCCGCA
>CAZAGD010000135.1:0-44144 GCA_964484485.1 uncultured Syntrophaceae bacterium | reverse complement strand
CCTCTCTTACTCACCTTCTCTCCGCAAAGAACGGCGGGGACATACTTGTCTATAACAGATAAACTTAAATAATAGCTTCTTTTTTTTAAAAATAAATGTTTATCTCCCCGCCCGTACCTATGAAAGAATATGCGCCTCATTTTAATGAGCCTCTCTCCCTCCCGCCTGAATTAAGCTGAAATTTAAAAAGTGATCGACGGTCAGTGCGCCTCCTTATCGAAAAATTTTAGGCGCAAATTTCCAGGGCATTAAAAAAGTAATTTATCTCAAAGGCCGCCGTTTCTGGCGCATCTGAGCCATGCACAATATTTTGCTCAATACTTGCGGCAAATTCTCTGCGGATGGTCCCTGGCGCCGCTTCTTGCGGATTAGTAGCCCCCATCAGCTCTCGATTTTTACTGATGGCTTGCGGCCCCTCCAAAACCATGACCACACATGGTCCAGAAGACATAAAATTCGTCAAACTATCATAGAAACTCTTCCCGCGGTGGACGGCGTAAAAACCCTCGGCCTCTTTCTTAGACATCCAGATCATTTTCATGGCCACTATCTTCAAGCCGGCCTGCTCGAATCTTTTTATTACTTCCCCGATTAAACCTTTAGCCACCCCATCGGGCTTAATAATCGAAAGAGTCCTCTCCATCAATCCCCCCTTGGCTACTGCTTTTAAGAAATTAACTTATAACCCTCGGCAAATCCTTGCAGGTTTGCTTCCTGAAAACGAGCTGGAGAATTCTCCTTAACAATCTCTTTTATACGCTCATATTCAAAGAAAGGCACAATCCTGGCTAAAGCGCCCAACATAACCACATTGGTCATTTGAATATTGCCCAATTTCTTCGCCAAAACGGAAGCCTCAATGACGTATCCATTAGGACAATATTTGCGGGCCGCTTCCAAAATCTCCTGGAGATCTGGATATTCATCCAGGCCCATATTATTTAAAACTGTGGGAATCCGCAGGGAATTTAAAAGATAAGTCCCCTGGGGATTTAGGAGACGGAGGTGTCTCAACATTTCCACACATTCCATGCCGATGAGCAAATCGGCCTGGCCGCGCGAAATTATGGGCGAATAAATCTCGCCATCAGATATGCGAATGTGGGAAACTACCGATCCCCCTCTTTGAGCGGCGCCTATAGTTTCCGCTCCCAAGACGTTGAAATTCTTGCTCATGGCATATTGGGAAATAACAATCGAAGCAAAAATATTGCCTTGGCCGCCAACTCCTGAAATAATAATATCCATCTTCATGATATAGCCCCCCTCTTGCAAACATCTATACAAAGTCCGCAACCTACACAAATCATTTTATCAATCGAAACTTTTTTCTTGTCTTTATGATAAGAAATTGCTGGACACCCGAAATCATTAATGCAGATCATACACCCGTTACAACGCTCTTCATTAACTTGTACTTCACGAGGTTCAAAAACCTTCTGCCCTCGGCGCGTGGAAAGCAAATAGCAGGGCATGGAAGAAACAATCAAAGATGGCCCTTCTTCCTTTACGGCTGCCTCCAAAGCTTCCCGACATTGTTTGATATCATAAGGATTGACCACTCGATAGCTAATGCCCATGGATTCAGCCAGCTTGGGCACATTTACGGGAGATGTTTTCTCTCCAGCCAAAGTAACTCCTGTTCCCGGATGGGGCTGAAATCCGGTCATGGCCGTTACCGTATTTTCACCTAAGATAACGTTAACATTTATTTTGTTGGAAGCGGCGTTCATCAATCCCAAAATCCCATTATGGTAGAAAGTAGAATCGCCAATAAAAGCAAACACTGGCCGATTCATGCCGGTTAGAGCCATGCCACTCGCCATAGGCACGGAAGAACCCATACAGTATATAGTAGATTGAAGCTCTATGGGCCGGAAAGAACCCGCGTCATGACAACCAATATCCCCAGCTACGATCCCTTTATATTTGCGCACCGTTTGTTTCAAAGCATTAAGAATCCCTCGGTAATTGCAACCCACGCACTGAGTCCGCGTGCGGATGGGAATGTGAATATCCAAGGGTGGTGTTTCTGGAATATTTACTTTCACCGTGGGCCCAGCCTTCTTGATTCCCTCCAAGACCGCCAGCAAGTTTAGTTCACCATCAGCAGGTAAGAATCCGCTGCGTCCCAGAACCTCTATATTTATCTTTTCCTCCTGGAAGATGGTCTTACATAGATTTTCCACAAAAGGTTCGGTTTCTTCAAAGATTACTATTTTCTCTAATCCCCGCACGAAACTTAAGAGTAGGCGACGGGGCAGAGGTAAGGTACCTATTTTAAGTAAGGGTAATTTCCCTTCGACGAACTGTTCTGCTTCTTTAATCCAAGTATAACCCATGCCGCAGCCAATAAGACCAACCTTACCTTCCCCTTTTTCGATCCAATTGAAGGGACTCTCTTCCATAATTTGCTTGAGCAAGTTCTGTTTCTCATTTAACCAGCGATGCCTAATTTGTGGTCTTTTCAAGCCTCCAAATTGAGGAAGTTCCACGGCACTCATAATGAAGCGTTCGCGGTCAGGTTCATAATGAGGAGGGGGTAGCTCTTTGGGCAAGTCTTCAAATTCGATGATTCCCCGGGCATGGCAAACTCTGGTCACCGGCCGCAGGCAGAAAACTAACTCTGTTTTTTCGGAAAGGTCAAAAGCCATTTTGACCATGGCCTTAGCTTCCTTGGGCGAGCAAGGATCGAAAACCGGCAGATGGGCATATTGGTGAACTAAAATGCGCGTATCCTCTTCGTTCTGCGAAGAAAGTCCTCCGGGATCATCGGCCGAAATCAAGACCAAGCCACCTCTAATGCCGGTGAAGTTAACATGCATTAAAAAATCGGTCACAAAATTTGTCCCATTATGTTTCATAACCGGCATGGCTCGCACGTGGCATAGAGAAGCCCCCGTACATAATTCAAAAGCCACTTTCTCATTATTGGCCCACTCTACATGCACTCCCGGGACGCCTACGCATTCTTCAACAATTTCCGTAGCTGGCGTACCTGGATAACCCGCTACTACGCGGACACCAGCCTCCAAGGCTCCCCGGGCAATGGCTGTATTACCCATAACAAATTTTTTCTCTCCCATTTTAAACTCTCCTTAGGCTTTTTGAAAATTTAAGGTTTTCCCAAGAAACACTTTTCATCGCTTATTCATGATTTTTATCATGGCCAATTTAGTTCTGCAAGGAAAAATGAGTAAAGCTATTTAACCAACTTGATTCCAGCAGGCCGGGGAAAATACTCCTTAATCACTTTAATCCTTTTAGCTCAACCCAGAGGTCATAGATTTCTTTTTTGCTCCCATCTGCTTTTTTTAGGGCGATAGTCGTAACCTCCGGATTGGAAATATGAGCAAGCAGCCCACTTAAACTTGTTTCATGCAAAAACAGCCAATTAACCATTTCCATATTAAGTCCTTTGGTTAATTCCAAAAACTTCGTTAAGAAACTTGCCTGAACTTTTTCTGAATTTGTCCCTGAAGAACTCCAGCCGATCTCTGTAAAGGCAATGGGTTTGGTTACATATTGGTTTAATTTCGAATAATAATCATCTGGAATCAAGTCCGGCGTAGTAAACTTTTGATAAGGATAGGTTGTTAATCCGATCAAATCAATTTTGTCGTTGAATTTTTGAAACAATTCCCATTGGTTGTTTTCAATTAAATGATTATAAGCAAAAACAACCAATACTTTTGTTTCAGGAGAGACCTGTTTTATGGCTGAATATGTTTCGGTAACTAAAGATAAATAAGCATCAAGGTCTTCAGGATGTAAATAAAAGTAATCATTTATTTCATTTCCCAAGGATAGGTATTCGGGGCGGAATTCCTGGGCGATATTTTGGGCCTCATTTTTCCAGGCTTCTCTAAATCCAGAATCCGCCAGACTGGGAGTGAGGCCATCAGGAGCATCAATTACGTATTCTAAACCATAAGGACCTTGTTTTATGGTAGCAAAATTAAGGGTTAAAAAAGGTTTTAATCCATAAACTCTAACTCCTGTTATTACTTGATTTTGCTTTAGCAAATTAAATTCCCCTATTCCTTGCTTGGCCACCCAGATCATGCATATCTCGGCAATCTTACCAGTTTCCTCGTAAGCATTTAAGATATCATTAAAACTACTGTTCGGGGCATGGGCTGGATTCGGGACGAGACCAATAAAAAAGTTTCTCTCAGTAATGGGTAATTTTTGCTTAGGAAGGTCGGCGAGAGTGGGTGAAGGCCCATTCCCACATGCCGCTGCCAAGAGTAGCCCTATGAATAAAGCAAGCAAAAAATGGGAATTTATTTTGCTCGCTGAATAACTTCTATCAACAAATTTTTTTATTGGATCGACGATTTTCTTTTTCACCGTCCTCCTGCCTTAGAAAGTTCTCGATTATTATTCTATAACTTATTCTATAACTTTTTTGAGCCCAAAACCATATTTAGTAAAAAGGGCATCCCTCCCTGCAAATTGGGTGATCCAGGAAGAATCGTCAATTCTCGCAACTTCGTAGGGCCAGCCCATGTGGCTTGCCGCTTACGGCAAGGGATAAACCCCTGCCCTACAACAATAATCTTCTATTTAATGCCTCTTTAAAGGGGTAAAACTTCACCATGGGAACAAAGGAATTTTCCTTTATCTTTTCCTTCTGGCCAGCGGAGAGAGCCGTAAAAGTCTTCATCTTTCTGTGCTGCATTACATAAAAAGATGCTTTCCTTTTTCCTTCTGCCCCAAAAAATGGTTTATGCCTGAAATCAATTAATCCTGAATTTAAAAAGTTGATCTGAAGAAATTTTTATGGCAAGATAATTTTGCTTCTAATATTATTAATCGGAGCAATTAAAAATTTATATTTATCCCCCTCATTCTCCCCCGTGGTCGGGTGTTAGTATGACAGTGTCGGAACGACAATCGTACCGATTCGTTCCGACTCTTATCGACTCTGCCCATGCGTGGGGAGAGGGTTGGGTTAATGTATAAAACTTCAGGGCTGACCACTAACCAAGCAACATTGGAAGTAGGCATGCCCCAGGATATGATCAATCCCAAATCTACATGTTTACGTTTGATTGATAAGCGCATTCGTTATGGCAAGCTCCATTTCATTTTCTACTCCTGTCCTTGGGATCTTTGGTCTGGTTGCCCAGCCAATCTTGCCGGCCTTCAATTATTATGGGCCACCAAATCGGAGTAGAGGATGGATAAATTATGGCCATTTCCAAAGACCTGCACCTATATAAATATACATGGGATTTGGCCAAACTGCGCTCCTATCGGCAATAGGCTTTAAAAGGACGAGAAATGCTTGAGAGGATTTCTACGGGTTTTTCTTATCTTGATCATCTCTTAGGTTTTCTTAAACCAGGAGATAATGTAATCTGGGAGGTAGAAGCCGGTACTTATATCGAAATTTTCCTTCGCCGCTTTATCGAGTATCATTTAAAAAACGGATATAAAGTGGTCTATATCAATTTCAATGTTTCCCCATCCACCTTGGCCAAGCGATTCTATCGCCTTCCCAATTTAGATAAACTAACCATTTTGGATTGTTTTACCTGTGGAAAAGGCAACGATGACCCACTCTTTGGCCAATTTTATGAAAAAGAAAGCGCAAGCTTTAAAGGAAATGTTATCAAAGTAGGCAACCCGAAAGACCTTACCCAATTTCGGATCGCCATAGATCAATTGGAAATCGAGAAAGGCCCAGAAGTACGCTATATCTTTGATAGCTTGACCGGAATGCAGGATATTTGGGGGAATGAACGGGATACCTATAAATTTTTTACTTATTCCTGCCCGCGGCTTTATGATCTGCAGACTGTAGCTTATTGGGTATTAGAAAAAGACGCCCACTCTCCCTCATTCAAAGCCAACTTAAGGCATATCACCCAAGTGGCAATTGAACTGGAAAAGCAAAACGGGGAACTTTTCTTAAAAGCAATCAAAGTTGAAGGAAGATTTTCCCGCAGTGCTTTTCTTCCTAAGCGTTATGAAGTATGGGAGGAAGAGGTAATTTTTCCCGCTATTGGCGGCAGGAGGCCGGGCAATTTAGGGGAGAAGATTAGACGCTTAAGGAATAAGTTGGGTATGACTCAGAAAGAATTAGCTACCCAGATGGGAGTTACTCCCAGTTTCATCTCCCAATTGGAGAAAAATTTGATAAGCCCTTCTCTTGATTCCTTATTAAAATTGAGCGACAAATTGCAAACTCAGCCGATTTATTTCTTGACTGATGGAGACACCGACTCCTCAGAAAAATTATTGATCAAGCCCAATGACAGGCAGGAGATAAATCTTCCAGAAATAAGAAGGTCCGGGATAAAAATTGAATCATTAGTTTCTGAATCTATTAACCGGAGGATGGAACCTTTCCTGTTAACTTTGCGAAAAGGTATCATCATTGACGGTCATTTTTATAAACATAAGGGTGATGAATTTTTTTATCTCCTAAAAGGAGAAATTGAAGTTGAAATTAAAAATGAAAAAATGTTATTAAGGGAAGGGGATGGTTTATATATTGGTTCAGATTTCCCTTCAAAATGGGTAAATTTAAGCAAAGGAGATGCTGTCCTTTTATGGGTGATAAGCCCTCCGCGAAGTTCTTTTTAATAATAAACTAAAAAAGGCTTAAATTTTTTTTTATGATTAAAATTAAGTATAATTTAATTTTTCTTAAAAAAAATTAAGTTGAAATTATTTTTGGAGGCAAAATGGTTTCAGATTATGTAGAGAAAGTCATTAAACAGCACCAAAATAAAAAAACGGCTCTAATTAGCATCCTCCATGACATTCAAAAGAAATTTTCTTTTTTACCTGAAGAAGCTCTAAAAAAAGTAGCCTCCACTTTGAGCATGGATATTAACGATATTTATGGGGTAGCTACTTTTTACAGAGCCTTTACCTTAATCCCCAAAGGTAAACATTCTATTACGCTCTGCTTGGGGACGGCCTGCCATGTTAGAGGTGGCCCCAAAATATTAAGAGAAATAAAAAATTTATTAAAGATCGAACCGGGACAGACGACCGGAGATAAGAAGTTTTCTTTAGATGTAGTTAATTGCTTGGGTGCTTGCGCCGTTGGACCAGTGATGATTGTGGATGGAAAAATATGTGGCGAGATGAATCCCTTTAAGGCCAAAAAAGTAATTGAAAAGCTAAGCCAAAATAAAAAAAGAGAAAGGGTAATTTAATGAGAAGAATAAAGTCTCTTTCTGAGTTGGAAAGGTGGCGACAGGATATTCTCGGACAACGGGCACAGTATGATACAACTATCTACGTCTGCGGAGGTACTGGGTGCCAGGCTTATGATTGTCAAAAAGTTAAAGCTGCTTTTCAAAGAGAAATTAAAGAGAAAAGATTAGAGGCCAAGGTATCCCTAAAAATTACTGGCTGTCCAGGCTTTTGTGAAAGGGGTCCGTTGGTAACTATTCAGCCTCAAAATATCTTTTATCAAAAAGTTAAACCCTTAGACGTTCCCCAGATAGTTTCGGAGACCATCGAGAAAAAAAGGATGATAGAGCACCTACTCTTTGAGGATCCTAAATCCCATCAAAAATTTGCCCGCGCCTCAGATATCCCCTTTTACAAGCCGCAAATGAGGTTAATTCTTAGTCAAAATGAACTCATTGATCCTAACCGGATGGAAGATTATGTGGCCATCGGTGGTTATCAAACATTTGCTAAAGCCATTTCGAAAATGAGCCCCATTGAAATCATAGAAGAAATCAAAAAGTCTGGTCTCCGCGGAAGAGGAGGAGCCGGATTTCCCACTGGGAAAAAATGGGCGGATTGTCGAAAGGCCCAAGGAGATCCCAAATTTATTATCTGTAATTGCGATGAGGGGGACCCCGGAGCCTTTATGGATAGAGCCCTCTTAGAAGGAAATCCCCATTTAATTATAGAAGGAATGCTAATTGGGGCTTATGCTATCGGAGCTCGCCAAGGTTTTATTTATGTAAGGCATGAATATCCATTGGCCTATAAGAATGCTGAGCTGGCCATTAAGCAGACCAGAAGAGCGGGGCTCTTAGGACAAAATATTTTGGGTTCTGGTTTTGATTTTGACCTTGAAATCGCTCAAGGAGGCGGAGCTTTTGTCTGTGGCGAGTCCACAGCCCTAATTGCCTCTATTGAAGGTAGAGCTGGTGAACCTCGAGGGAAACAAATACATACAGTTGAACAAGGTCTTTGGGGGAAACCAACAAATATCAATAATGTGGAGACATGGGCTGATGTACCCCTCATTATCCAAAAAGGAAGCGCGTGGTTTTCTTCCATAGGCACCGAAAAAAGCAAAGGGACTAAGATTTTTTCTTTAGTGGGCAAAGTTAAGAATACAGGCTTAGTGGAAGTTCCCATGGGAATCACTCTTAAGGAAATTATTTATGATATCGGCGGTGGCCCCAAAGATGGAAAACCAATTAAAGCAGTCCAAACTGGCGGTCCCTCAGGAGGGTGTATCCCGGCCTCGTTATTCGATTTACCAGTAGATTTTGACAGTCTTAAAGAGGCTGGCTCCATGATGGGTTCTGGGGGAATGATTGTCTTAGACGAAGCCACCTGCATGGTTGATGTGGCTAAATACTTCATTCATTTTTTACAGGAGGAGTCTTGCGGTAAATGTCTGCCCTGCCGGGAGGGGCTCAAAAGAATGGGCCAAATTTTGAGCAATATAACCGAGGGAAAGGGAGACGAGAAAGACTTGATTCTCCTTGAAGAATTGGCTGAAGTAGTAGCCGACACCTCTCTTTGCGGATTGGGAAAGACTGCTCCTAACCCAGTCTTAACTGCTATGCGATACTTTCGGCCTGAATTTGAAGCCCACCTTAAAGAAAAAAGATGTCCGGCCGGAGTATGTATTGCCCTCATTCAATACTCGATCTCGGAGGCGGATTGTAGTGGGTGTGGAGCATGCGCCAAAATTTGTCCAACTCAGGCTATCTTAGGAGAAAAGAAAAAAGCTCATCGCATAATCCCAGAGCTTTGTTTAAAATGCGGATCTTGTAAAGATATTTGTCCGGAAAAGGCGATTATGATTCAATAAATATAGAAGGCATTTTTCTAAGCCTTTGATTAGACAAGATGGGTTATTTGCCGATAGGTGAGGAAATTTATAATTGAGGAGAAAAAAATGATCCCTAAGACCGTTAATATTGTAATTGATGGAAGGTCCTTAAATGTGGAGAAAGGGAAAACAATTCTTCAGGCTGCTCGTGAATTTGGCATTTTTATCCCAACTTTATGTTATGCCGAAAACCTCTCTGCTTATGGAGGATGCCGAATTTGCATCGTGGAGATCAGTGACCAGGGAAGTAAATCTTTTCTCGATACCTCTTGCACTTACCAAGTTAGCGAGGGATTAGTGGTCAACACCAAATCCCCTCGAGTTGTTCGGGCGCGGAAAATGTTAGCTGAATTATTAGTGGCCAGCGCCCCCAATGTCAAAATTGCTCAAGATTTGGCAGCGCGGATGGGCATTCTTCAAGTACGCTTCCCTATGGAAGATAATCGGTGTATTCTTTGCGGACTTTGCATTCGCATGTGTTATGAACAAATGGACGGAAAGGCCTTGGGCTTCATGGACAGAGGAACTGGCCGCAAAGTGAGTATGCCCTTTAATAAAAGGCCGGAAACATGCCGTCTTTGCCGAGGATGTGATTATGTTTGCCCAGCCATGATCGCGCCTTGTCCCGGGGTAAAAGATCCAGGAGAACTTTGCGGAAGATGCATCCGTCTGGACGAAATACCTAATTGTTGTCCTAATGGCACTTTTGGTTGTTTCTGTGACCAAAATCCATTATAAAAAATAATGGGCTAAATCTTTGCTCAGGTTAGATCAATCTTTTTCTTCTTTCTCGAAAACTTTTGTAGTTATCGATGTTAAAATTTCTTCCGCTTCTTTTACCATAGAATCCATCAGCTCCTGGCAAGAGGGTATATCATTGATCAAACCCACTGCCTGGCCAAAAGCAAGTGAGCCCCATTCTAAATCTCCCTCCACATAAGCCTTACGAATTCTGCCCACTCCATACTGCATCATTTCCCAGGGGTTCATTTTCTTTTGGGCCATTTCTAAGAGCCGCCGTGCGAAACCATTCTTAATAACCCGGCAACGCACGCCGGTTAAATTATCTGTAACCACTGTATCTTCTTCAGTCTTCTTAATTAGGTATTCTTTAACTTGCTGAGGCACAGGTGCTTCTTTGGTGACGATGAATCTACTCCCCATAGAAATTCCTTCGGCTCCTAAAGCTAAGGCCGCTACCAAACCCTGGGCATTGCTAATCCCCCCGGCAGCCACCACCGGAATTTTTACCCGACTGGCTACTAAAGGAACCAAAACCATGGTAGAAACAAACCCAGTATGCCCTCCCCCTTCTGTACCTTGTACAATGATGGCGTCAGCCCCATCTTGTTCAGCCCGCAGCGCATGCCGCAAAGAGCCCATAGTGGGTAAGTTAATAATGCCATGAGGCTTGGTGCGGGCTATTATTTTCTGGGGATTCCCTTTGCCGTAGCTGGCCACGGGCACTTTTTCTTCAATGATCACATCTAAAAGTTGATCAAGGATGGGGTTGTCCGGCATGAAATTAACCCCGAAGGGCTTATCGGTTAAATCTCTAATGAGGCGGATATTTTCCCGCAGCTCGGCTGGGCTCATAAAAGCCGCGCCTAAAATTCCTAAGCCGCCAGCATTAGATACGGCGGCGACCAAAGGTGGAAAAGATACCCAAGACATGGCGCCTTGGATAATGGGATACTTTATTTTGAGCAACTCAGTTATTCTGGTCTTCATTATCCTCCCTCAACATATAAATTTCTTAGCTCAAAAAAGGCCATATAAATAAAAAGGCCGTGCGTCAAATCTTTGGTCTTAGCAAGACCAGCAATTTAACCCACGGCCCGAATTTTTATATTTTTAAAATGAGCGGTTATAAGGAGCTTTCAGGCAGTGGGCTTCGTCTAAGGACGAGCCCGGACAATAATACCAACAGCAATACCCACCATTCAGCTCTGCTTAAATTCCCGCTCATGAAAATAATTTTAAAAAATTATTGTGTTTTGTCAATAAAAAGTTTTACTGACCGTCTAACAGTTTTAATATTTCTCGCCAGCAGGAAATAGGCGGGAGGGGGAGAGGCGAAATTAAAATCGGCTGGGAAATGACCATTCCTCTCTTACTCACCTTCTCTCCGCCAAGAACGGCGGGGACATACTTGTCTACACCAGATAAACTTAAATAATAGCTTCCTTCTTTTAAAATAAATGTCTATCTCCCCGCCCGTACCTATGAAAGAATATGTGCCTCATTTTAATGAGCCTCTCCCCCTCCCGCCTGAATTAAGCTGAAATTTAAAAAGTGATCGACGGTCAGAAACTTTTATCTTTGCTACCTTTATTTTGCCAAGCAATTATTCATCAGCGCCTTCTCTACTTCGGAAATTTTGATTGCCCAAGTAAAAGCGGGCAAAAAAATTTTAAAAATGCCCGTACATCAAAATTTTTTAGCATGGCTAGGGAAGTGAGCCGCCCGACTTAATCAATGATTTGTATTTCCCCCCACTGTTCAAATTCTGGGCGGAATTTCTTGGCCTGACCCACGATGACTAAAACCATCTTCTCAGGATGCAAGTACTCGCGAGCAGCCCGATTAATTTCAACCAAGGAAATGTTGGCTATCCTCTTTGGGTAATTTATCAAATAGTCTTTTTCCAAATCATGGACTTCCATCTGGATGACCTTTTGCGCTATTTGGCCGAGGGTTTCAAACTTCATGGGGTAACTGCCGACAAAGAAGTTAATCGCTTCGGACCTTTCCTCTTCTGTTGCTCCTTCTTGCAAAAATTTCTTTTCTACTTCTAAAATTTCCCGGACGCAGGCATAAGTAGTTTCGGTAGGGGTAAAAGTGGAAATAAGAAATGGACCTTTGTTTTTACGCGGTTCCAACCCCGAGCGAATGCCATATGTATAACCCAGCTCCACTCTGATCCGCTGCATCAATCGGGAAGAGAATCCCCCGCCGCCTAAGATATAATTCATCACGGCAAAAGGTAAATAATCAGGATGATTATGGGGAAGAGAAAGGTGACCCAAGCGAATTTGGCTTTGGGTTAAATCTGGCCGGTCAATTAAAATTATTTTTCTTGTTGATAAATAAGAATATTTACTTTCCGCGTAGTTTGCCCATTTTCTATCTTTTACTGCGGGGAATTTTTCTTCTACCCAACGCAGAAGCTTCTCCTCTTCCAAAGAACCAACGAAGACCAAGCAGCTTCCTGGTGGCAAAAAATTTTGCGCATGGAACTCTTTAATATCTTCCCCTAAAATTTGCGGCAAGGAAGATAAAGACCCGTAAATGGGGTGATCATACGGTGTTCCTTGGAAAATTGCGGTCTGAAAATGCTCATCAGCCACGATGGGCGATTCATCCTTTTGCTGCTCTAAGGCCGCTAATCGACGCATTTTCATTTGGGCAAATTCTTCCAAGGGAAAAGCTGGCTCAGTATATATCTCTAAAAGAATAGCCAGCAGAGTTTCCCAATCTTCCTGTAGCCCTAATATATGTAGGGAAGTATAATTCCAACCCGCATGGGCTGCCAGAATGGCCCCTAGGGAATCTATATCGGCGGCCAATTGGAGAGCGGATCTTTTTTTGGTTCCCAGAGTCAGCATCTCAGCCGTCAAATCCGCGAGGCCTGCTTTTCCTGGAGAATCAGCCTCCGCTCCATAAGGGAGAACCAGGTGGATACTCAACAAAGGCAGATTCGGTTTATTCACCAGACAGACGCGCAGACCCTGCGGAAGTTGGCCAGAAAAAATTTGCGGTGGGGTAAAAAAGGAGAGGCTCTGGTTAAAATTCATGCCAGTTCTCCTAAGGTTTCATGCTCTCTCTGACTTACTGGTACAAGGGTAACCACCGTGCGATTTTCAGCACAGAGATATTTGCGGGCCACCCGCTGAATATCTGCCGGGGTTATTTCTTCATAGGCGGAAAGAAGCGGATAAATTTGCTGAAAATTTCCCGTTTTTATTTGATAGAGTCCAGCCAGTAAACCTTTAAAAAAATTAGTCTGCATATTCCTTAATAAAGCCGCCCGGAGCTGCTTTTTGGCTTTCATCAGTTCGGCATCCGCAATAAGATTCTCCTTTAAATTTTCTACCTCTCTCCAAATTTCTGCTTCCAATGTGGCTAAGCATGTTCCTGGTGCAGCAATAGCGTAAATTTGCAGAAGACCAGGATCCATGGTAAAAAATGGCGGCGAACCTACTTCAGCCCGCACTTCCACTGCTTGGCCAGGTTTCTCAAATTTTTCAAAAAAGCGGGATGATCTTCCTGCCGCAAGCACAGCGCAGAGAATCTCCAAAGCCAAAAGGTCAGGATGATTAATTCCTGGAACATGGAAGCCGGCAAAGAAGGCCGAGACTTGGGCAACTTTTTTGAAGATCGCCCTTTTCTCACCGCGTTGGGCATTTTCCGGAGGAATGACCAAACGAGGCCGGGGTTGCGGAGGTATGAAACCATAGTATTTTTCTACCAGGCGGTAAGCCTGTTCTGCCGAAACATCACCCACCATTACCACGACCGCATTGTTCGGAGCATAGAATAAGCGGTAATATTCCAGACAGTCCTCTAAAGTCAGATTTTTTAAGTCGTAGTCCCAGCCAATTACTGGCCAGCGGTAAGGATGTTTTTCATAAGCCAAGGCAAAAAGTTGTTCAATAAGCAACCCAAAAGGAGTGTTTACCGCGCGCAGCTTCCGCTCGCTGCGCACTACTTCCCGTTCTGTCTCCAGGGTTTGTTGGGTAATCTGCAGGTTTTGCAGGCGATCGGCCTCTAACCGGACCGCTAACTCCAGCTTGGCCGCCGGCAGGTTCTCATAATAAGATGTGTTATCCGTAGTCGTAAAAGCGTTGAGCGTCCCTCCATTAGCCTGGATGATGCGCGAGAATTCTTCCGGCCCCACTTCTTTGGTCCCTTTGAACATCATATGTTCGAAGAGGTGGGAAATTCCGGTCAGGCCAGGCCTTTCATATCGAGAGCCAGCAGCAAAGTGGACTTGATAAGAGACCACCGGAAGCGTATGATCTTCGCCGATAAGTATTTGCAGGCCGTTGGCCAATTTGCCTGTAGTAAAATTGGGTAGGATATTCAATTCATTCTTTCCAGCTTATGCATTGCACTGGACAACTATCGATGGCCTCCTGAATCTTGGCTTCTGGAGCGCCCGTAGGATTATACACTTCCGAGATGTCTTTATCATTTAAGCGGAAAACTTCGGGGCAGGTTTCTGCGCAAAGCCCACAAGAAATGCAATCATCTTGATTTACCACTGGAATCTTAGGCATCCAATAGTCTCCTTTCTAAACCCAATTAAAACTTGGGCAATTATATCATTGAGTTTTGAAAATTGCCAGTCTAACCCAATTTCCCTTTGGCCGATTACATATAAAAATATATAAGGTTTAGTTTTTCAGTTATGACCAAGATCATCTTAACTTTACCTTGCCTGAGAAAGAAGATTAACTCTCCTCTTTTCTAAAGAAGGAATGGGGGAGAATAAGCCCATGGCGAAAACTGGGCGGCGGTCAACTTAAGCGACTGACCGTCGATCAGTTTTTAAATTCCAGCTTAATTCAGGCGGGAGGGGCAGAGGCTCATTAAAATGAGGCACTTATTCTTCCATAGGTACTGGCGGGGAGATAAACATCTATTTTAAAAGAAGGAAGGAATTATTTAAGTTTATCTGGTGTAGCCAAGTATGTCCCCGCCGTTCTTTGCGGAGAGAAGGTGGGTAAGAGAGGAATGGTCATTTCCCGGCCGATTTTAATTTCGCCTCTCTCCCTCCCGCCTGTGTCCTGCTGGCGAGAAATATTAAAACTGTTAGACGGTCAACTTAAGCGATGGTTGACTTGATTTACCGCTTGGGACATAATGGTTTCCCAGGGAGGAAAAGATGACGCGAATTTATCTTGTGCGGCACGGAACCACCGAATGGAACCAAGAAGAAATTTTTCGGGGAAGAGTAGACATAAAACTTAATGAGACAGGGAGAAGGGAAGCGCAGGCTTTGGCAAATTATTTTCAGCCTATTTCTCTCCAAGCCATCTACAGTAGTCCCCTTGCTCGAGCCTGGGAGACGGCGCAAGCAGTGGCGGAGGGGCGTAAATTAGAGATTAACCTTGACCCAGCTTTTATTGATATCGACTTTGGCGAATGGCACGGTTTACCTTTGCCAGAAGTGAAAGAGAAATTCCCAGCTTTATACCGCGCCTGGCGCGAACAACCGCATACAGTCACTTTTCCTAAAGGGGAAAGCTTAGAGCAAGTGCGGCAGCGTGCTTGGGCGGGCTTCCAGGCCCTTATCCAAAAAAGCGAAGACCAAACCATCCTGATAGTTTCTCATCGGGTCATAACCAAGGTGCTCATCTGTACAGCCTTAGGTTTAGATAATTCCCATTTTTGGCAAATTAAGCAGGATACTACAGCCATTAATTGTTTCGAATACCACCGCGGTCATTTGGTGGTCTCTTTAATTAACGATACTTGTCATTTAAAATCAATCCACGCTGGAACTACACGGAAAGATTTTTAATGAAAAAAGTTAAAGAAAAAATCCATCACCTGTGGATGGAGCAATTGCGATTTCAGTTGAGAACTGCCTGGGATATTCTATGGGAGGCCCGGAGTTCTTTTTCCCGTGATGGATGCTTGAACCTTTCCGCGGCTTTAGCTTTCTACACCATCCTTTCTATCATCCCTTTTTTATTTATATTAGTATCCCTTACAGGTTACTTGCTCGGTTCTTCCGAACAAGCTTTTCAGTTAGCGATTTCTTTGGGAGATCGTCTTTTCCCCCAAAGTAGCGACCTAATTATTAAAGAAGTACAAGCTTTGACTCATCGCGCTAAGCTTTTTGGCTGGGTCGGATTTTTTTCTTTGATCTGGACAGCTAGTATAGTCTTCTCTTCCCTGGAACTTGCCTTAAGTATAGTGTTTCGGGTGGAAAGACGGCGTAGTTTCGTGCAATCTAAACTATTGGCCATCTCCATGATTCCCGCAGCCATGATCATCTTTTTCTTTTCTTTGTTCATTACTGGTTTCACCCGCATCATGGAGAATTATGAGCTGACCTTTTGGGGAATGAATTTGGCCAAATCAAATTTTTTAGAATTCCTGGTGGGCTATCTCTTACCTTATTTGATCCTAACCATTTCTTTTACGGCCATATATAAGGTCATCCCTCCTGCCCAAATATCTTTTCGCCATGCCTTGGCGGGCGGAGCCAGCTGTGCCTTTCTCTTTGAAATAGTCAAGCATTTTTTTACCTGGTACGTAAAGAAGTCTTCTCCTTATAGTATCGTTTACGGCTCCCTGGAAACGATTATTATTTTGGTGGTCTGGGTTTTTTATTCAGCCGCCGTCCTTTTATTCTGCGCCGAATTAGTTTCCGCTTACCGCCGCAGGGATATAACTCTGCTGCAAAAAGTTTTCCTATGAGGTGTCCAAACATTGAACTCCGCAGAAAAAAATAAAAAAATCCGGGCCCTTTTCTCTTTTAGCACTTTCCATTTTATGGATGATGGTTTTGCTGATTCTATCTATCTGCTCCTTCCTTTTATAGCTGCTGAATTACAGCTTTCTTTTAGTCAAGTGGGCATCTTAAAAGGGGTATTTTCGGGAGCGATGGGCCTGGGCCAATTTCCCTTAAGTCTTGTGGGCGAAAAACTGGGAGAATTAACTGTCGTGGCTTGTGGCATATGGGGATTAACCTTGGGCTTTTTTCTTTTAAGCATAGCAACTTCTTATCCGGTTATTTTGGGTGTTTTGGTCTTAGCTAAGGGTACAGCAGCTGGGCAACACGGTTTAAGTTCCTCAGTGATCTCCCGCGTCTTCGAGGGACCAGGAAGAAGAACCGCTCTGGGTACCTTCAACTTTGCTGGAGACTTAGGAAAAGTCTGCATCCCTTTTTTATTAGCTCTTTTAATTAATTTTTGGGGCTGGCGCAAAGCTACCTCTTTTCTGTCTTTAGGCGGCCTCTTGTTGGGGCTTTTCCTCTGGATTTTAACCAAGAATGTTCAGGCGCCGGCACCCTTATTAGTTGCCCAAGATGCTGCCCGGGTAAAAAGTAACTCCTGGGGAATTAAGAATTTAAAAAGTTTTGCCGCTCTGCTTACTATCGGCATAATTGACATTGCTACGCGCACTGCTTTACTTACTTTTCTTCCCTTCCTTCTTCTGCAAAAAAATATTCCCGCAGACCAAATCGGTTTTGCTTTGACTATTCTTTTTGCTGGTGGAGCTGTGGGTAAATTTGTGTGCGGGGTTTTAGCTGAATGGTGGGGCGTAATCCCCATGGTCATTGCAACTGAAGCTCTTACTACGGCAGGAATTTTATCTTTATATTGGTCCCCGCCAACAGCAGTTTGGATTCTTTTGCCTTTGGTAGGTATAGTCCTTAATGGAACCTCTTCGGTCTTATATGCTACGGTTGCTGAGATTATTTCTCCTTCTGGTCGTTCGCGCGGATATGGACTTTATTACGCAATCACTTTAGGAGCTGGCGCGGTATCACCAATTTTTTATGGAGTTATCACCGATTATTTCAGCCTATCTGTCACTATTATCAGTACGGGCTTGATGGCCTTGGTTACCATTCCTTTAAGCAATTATCTTGCTCCCGCCAAAGCGTAAAAATAATTGCCTAAGAGGACTGATCCACCGCGTCATGCTGAGCCTTTCGCCAAACAAATAAAATTTAAAAAATTTTACCACGGAGCAGGAATTCAAATATTTAAAACTGACCGTCTAACAGTTTTAATATTTCTCGCCAGCAGGAATCAGGCGGGAGGGGGAAAGCCTCTCTCCCGCCCGCCTGAATTAAGCTGAAATTTAAAAACTGATCGCCGGTCAGTATTTAAAACCCTTGATTCCAATGGCAGCATTAAGTTAGAATACAAATTCGATTGGAAATTTGTAAAAAAGAAATGGAATAAAAAATGGATTTACAGAAGGTATATGCCACGGCCAAAGAAAAATTTAAGGGAGTTTGCCGCGTATGTCCTATTTGCAACGGTCGCGCTTGTGCCGGAGAAATGCCCGGGATGGGGGGTATCGGCACTGGCTCATCTTTTATAGCAAATTTTGAAAGTTTAGCCCGATTAAAATTAAATTTGCGCACTATTCACGAGGCCGCTGACCCAGATATAAAATACGATTTCTTTGGACGCTCATTGCAGATGCCTATTTTGGTGGCTCCTTTAGCGGGCATGGCCATTAATATGGGGAATGCCATGGATGAAAGAGAATATTTATTGGCCATGGTGGCAGGGGCGCAAGAAGGCGGATCCTTAGCTTTTACTTGCGATGGCCCCAATCCTATTTTCTTTGACTTGGGAATCGAAATTTTAAAGATGAAGCAAGGATGGGGTGTGCCTACAATCAAACCAAGGGAAGAAGAGGCTTTTCTTTCTCGCCTAAGAAGAGCCGAAGAATGTGGGGTGCCTGCAGTAGCTACAGACATAGATGCTGCTGGAATCATCCATATGAAAAAAGCCGGTCAGCCTGCCGGGCCTTGGCCGGCCAAAGTTTGGGAGAGAATTATTGCCCGCGCTCAGGTACCCATTATCCTCAAAGGAGTGATGACGGAAAAAGAAGCTAAAATCGCCGTGGATATTGGAGCAGCTGGCCTAGTAGTTTCTAATCATGGTGGTCGAGTCCTGGATCACACACCGGGCACCGCGGAAGTTTTACCCGAGATTGCTGCGGCCGTCAAAGGGAAAATTAAAATTTTCGTTGACGGAGGCGTGCGCAGTGGTGTAGATGTTTTAAAAATGTTAGCTTTAGGAGCAGAAGCTGTGCTCATTGGTCGCCCTATGGCCATAGCAGCAGTTGGCGGTGGAAAGGAGGCGGTGGCTTTCCTTCTCAGTCAATATGCTACTCAGTTGCACACAGCCATGATTTATACGGGGTGTAAATCTCTTACTGATGTCACTTCCTCAATTTTAAGAATAGGAAGGGGGTGAAAGTTTTAATATTTAAAAATATCTTGAAAAAAATAATTAAAAATAGACCTAAAGGAGGACAAAATGCGGCGAAAATCTTTTTTTAAAACCATGTTAATTCTGAGTTTAGCAACGTTATTAGTTTTAGGGAGCTGGATAACTCAAGTCCAGGCCCAAGCCAAATACCCCACTAGACCAATTAGCTTTATTTGCCCCTGGGGCGCCGGGGGAGGCACAGACAGAGTAGCGAGAATGCTGGCGGTTCTTTTGGAGAAAGATCTCGGCCAACCGGTGACTGTGGTCAACCGCACGGGAGGTGGCGGAGCAGTTGGCCATACCGCTGGAGCAACTGCAGCTGCGGATGGCTACACGATGACTATTGTTACCGTGGAAATAACCATGATGCATTGGATGGGCTTAGCCAAAGTAACTTATAAAGACTTTAAACCAGTAGCCCTGATTAACTTTGATCCAGCAGGAGTTAATGTCCGCGCTGATGCACCCTGGGCTACCCTTAAGGATCTGTTAGAGTATGCTAAGGCTAATCCTGGAAAATTAAAAGCCACAGGCACCGGCAAAGGAGGCATCTGGGACTTAGCGCGGGCTGGCATGTTGAAAGCAGCAGGAATTTCTGTAGATGCTATTCCTTGGGTGCCCAGTGAAGGTGCTGCTCCAGGTTTGGCAGAATTGGTTGCCGGAGGAGTACAAGTGGTAACTTGCAGCCTTCCCGAAGCTGCTTCCTTAATCGAGGCTAAAAAAGTTAAAGCTTTAGCTATCATGGGTGATAAACGGGCGGAGATTTTCCCGGATGTGCCCACCTTAAAAGAATTAGGAATCAACTGGTCCATGGGTGCCTGGCGGGGAGTGGGTGTGCCCAAAAATACACCTGATTCAGTCGTGCAAGTTTTAGAAAAGTCCTTGCAGAAAGCTGTGGCCAGTACTGAATTTAAAGACTTCATGAAGAAAAATGGTTTTGGAATTATGTGGGGTTCAGCGGCTGAATTTGGCAAGTTTATGGCTGAAGGCGATAAGACCATGGGTGCCTTGATGAAGGAAGTCGGGTTAATTAAATAGTCGGCAGTTTCAAGAGCCGTAAGGATTTTTACTTTCCTTACGGCTCAAAAAAGATAATCTCATGAACAAAAATGATTTTTATTCTGGCCTAATTTTTGTAGTCTTGGGGGTGACTATAATTTTATTAACTATCCCTTTTCCCTCTTTGGGGGAAGGCCATCCCGGCCCGGCGCTTTTCCCCAACATCTTAGCCGGGTTATTTATCTTTTTTGGTCTGCTGCTTTTAATAAAAGCCCGGCAATCCTCCGCGCCGCCACGCGCCGCCGAAGACGATAAAGAAAAAAAGAATATTGGAAATGCTTTTTTTGTCTTAGGAATCATAATTGCTTTTATGCTTTTAGAATCAAATTTGGGATTCATTTTGACCAGTTCTATACTTCTTTTTTTGCTCATGAAGAAATTAGGCACCTCAACGATTAAAAGTATCTGCTTTAGCATTCTTATTACATTTTTTGTCTACTCTCTTTTTTACAAGATTTTACGGGTCCCCCTCTCCCCCGGCCTATTAGGATGGTGAAAAATGGAAGCTGCTTTACAAGGCTTATATCTTCTTCTTGACCCAAAAGTTCTAGTCGTAATTTTTATCTCTTGCTTCTATGGCCTTTTTGTAGGGGCCATGCCTGGATTGACGGCCACCATGGCTGCCGCTCTACTTATCCCTTTTACTTTCTTTATGGAGCCTGTGCCAGCTTTAACCTGCATGGTGGCTATGTCCGCTATGGCGATCTTCGCTGGTGATATACCAGCAGCGTTAGTCAGAATTCCTGGAACACCATCTTCCGCAGCTTACACCCAAGATTCTTTTGAGCTCACCAAACAGGGCAAAGGATCTTTAGTTTTGGGAGTTGACGTTACTTTTTCGGTCATTGGCGGTTTAATGGGAGCAATCCTGCTCATGATTTTTGCGCCCCTCTTAGCCGAGATCGCCATGACTTTTACAACCTTTGAGTTTTTCTGGCTGGCGGCTTTGGGTTTGAGTGCCACGGTTATGGTATCTCGAGGCTCGCAAATAAAAGGAGCCCTTTCCATGATCCTGGGGCTCTTCCTTTCCACTATCGGCGTAGATATAACTCTGGGATATCCTCGTTTTACTTTTGAGAGTGTGGAACTTTTAAACGGTATTAATTTCATTCCCGCCATGATCGGTCTCTTCGGAGTTTCCGAAGTAATCCGCAATGTGCTCAAAGCTGAAATCGCTTATCCCATCACCTCTTTTCGGGCGACTAAAATTTTCTCGGGAATTTTCTCCTTAATTAGCAAATATTATCTTAAGATAATCCGCTCGGGACTCTTAGGAACATTTATCGGCATCCTTCCGGGAGCTGGAGCTGATATTGCCGCTTGGTTAGCATATGCCGTAAACAAACGAACCTCTAAAGAACCGGAGAAATTCGGCTTTGGCTCCATTGAGGCCGTAGCTGGCTCTACCTCGGCGAATAATGCTTGTTTAGCCGGTGCCTGGGTACCGGCCATGGTTTTTGGCATACCAGGAGATTCCATCACGGCTATCGTCATCGGGGTCCTTTTTATGAAAGGCTTAAGGCCGGGACCGATGATATTTGAGCGAAACCCAGAGATTGTGTACGGAGTATATTTTTCCTTTCTTTTGGCCAATCTTTTATTATTGCCCTTGGGTTATTTAGCTATAAGAATTAGTACTCAAATGTTGCGTGTGCCCAAAAAAATTCTTATGCCGGCTATCCTTATGTTCTGTATGGTGGGTTCCTTTGCTATAAACAATAGTCTTTTTGATGTAGGCATAATGCTAATCATGGGCATTATAGGCTTCTTTTTGGAGGCTAATGGCTTTCCCGTGGCCCCTGTTGTTTTGGGTTTGGTGCTCGGGCCCATTTTGGAGAAAAATTTTATGATGAGCATGATTAAAACTGAATGGGATTTTTTGCCCTTCTTTTCCCGACCTGTTAGCGCTATTCTCTGCATCCTAACCATTATTATCTGGTTTTTCCCGCTTTTATCAGCCTTCTTAGAAACAGCTAAGAAAAAGAAAGATTAAATGCAGTAAATTTTTGCATCTGCAAAAAATTTACTGCACGATGAATTTATTGAAATTATTTGATTTTTTAATATCCCCCCTTACCCAAACTGCAGCGCGCCCCTTTTAAAAAGTTGTCTTCCAAATATTCGATTCCCTCTTTTTTTATAACTATTTATTATCTTTAGAAATTTTGGATTTGAAAATTCTCTTTCTTCTGGCATGATTCTTGTATTTTAAAATACTTAAAAGAAAAGAGGTGAGGAAGATGGAAAATCAATTACTTTATAATTTACCCGAATTCGCCAATTCGGCTATGCCATTGGGCTGGCCCATTGCTGTTTATTTTTTTCTTACGGGATCCCTGGCTGGTCTCTACATTACCTCCGTGATTGCCACTCTCCTTAATAAAGAAGAATGGAAACCGATTGCTAAAATTGGGGCAGTAGGCGCTGTTTTGCTTCTCCTAACCGCGCCAGTTTTATTGATCATCGATTTAAACCAACCATTTAGATTTTGGCATCTCTTTGTTTATATGAATCCCACTTCTCCGCTCACCTGGGGGAGTATTTTTCTAACCCTCGATGGGATAGTCTGTTTAGTTTATACTTACTTTGTTTTACAGGAAAATTGGCGAATGGCGCGCTTGTGGGGATTAGGAGGATTGCCCGTGGCTATTGCCGGCCATGGTTATACAGGTTTCTTCTTGGCGCTCTCTAAGGCTCGAGCTTTCTGGAATACGGCTCTCAATCCGGCCCTTTTTATGGTCTCAGCCATGGTTTCGGGGTTGGCTATCTTAATTGTCTTCAGTAATATTTGGCTACGGCGTAATGCTCCTGCACTCAATACTGAGCAGGTGGAAAAACATAGAGGTGTTATTGGCACCTTGCTCAAACTCTTTATTATCTTTATCATTGCTGATCTATTTTTAATCGCCAGTGACCTTACTGTTCTGGCCTCTTCGGATACAGAATCTTATGCCATGTTGCAGCTGCTCACCAGCGGTGAATATGCCCTCTGGTTTTTAGGAATCGAGCTCTTCTTGGGAGCAATCCTTCCTTTAATTCTGCTGGCGCATCCGCGGACGCGCCTCATTCCGGCTGTCCAGTATGCCTCAGCAGCGTTAGTGATTATCGGCATATTTGTGATGCGCTTTATAATCGTTATTGGCGGCCAGTCCGTGCCGATCAGTTAAGATTCTTGCCGGCACAGGGGGGAGTCGCGCTGAGAACCCCCTTCCATATAAGGAAGAGGGTTCTCTTTTTTATTCGCCCATTTTTACCTTTCACTTTTTATTCCTTTCTAATATTGTGAATGTGTCGCCATGTGGAGAAAAGGAAAAAGTCCGAGGCAGGCCTGCCTCGGGCCCCTTCATCAAAAATTATTTACTTATACCCATTCTCATTGGGGAGAGTCGAAGGGATCTGACCCGCGGGCATAGGTGCAGGGAAATTATTAATTTTATTTTGGAGGCGTGATCCTAAAAGGGCAATTCCTTAAAAACTGAATAAAGCAGAATTTGAGATTTCATAACCAAACCCCAGGAATTGGTTTCCCGCAGTATTTACATTTACCTTTATTAAGGTTTATCTCGCCCACCGTGTATCCTTGACGGCCAATAAGCACCTTATGGCAATGAGGGCAGTAAGTCTTTTCACCTTCATGTCCTGGAACATTGCCGATATAAACAAATTGTAGACCTGTTTCCATGGCCACCTTCCGACTCCTCTCCAGCGTGGAAACAGGAGTGGGCGGCAAATTGCGTAATTTATATAGAGGATAAAAGCGCGAAAAATGCAAAGGGGTCTCGGCTCCCAGTTCTTTCTTTATCCAGTTACACATATCTCTAATTAAATGGCCCTCGTCATTCTTGGTGGGAATTACTAAATTAGTTATCTCCAGATGTACTCCTTGCCTTTTTATAAACTTCAAAGTTTCTAAGACGGGGGCAAGTTGTCCTTGAGACATTTCTCCGTAAAATCCTTCACTAAAAGATTTTAAGTCAATATTGGCTCCGTCCAATACCTCACAGAGCTCCCGCAGGGGCGCTTGATTTATGAAACCATTGGAATGACAAACATTGCGCAAGCCCTCTTTCTTGGCCAATTTGGCTGTAGCCAACATGTACTCAAAAAAGATGGTTGGCTCCACATAAGTATAGGCGATAGAATGAGCGTGGACTTTCTTGGCTAACTCCACCACTCTTTCTGGAGGAAGTTCCAAATTATAGGTCTCCTCCGGTCGAGCCTGTGATATCTCCCAATTTTGACAGAATTTACAGCGGAAGTTGCACCCCGCAGTAGCAATTGAAAAAGAGGTCGTGGCCGGTAAGAAATGGTAAAAAGGCTTCTTTTCAATGGGATCTAAATGAGCGGCACAAGGGTTCCCATAGACCAAGGTATAATATTTTCCTCCCCGATTTTCCCGCACTCCGCAAAACCCCCGGTAACCATTGGCCACCACACAACGCCGGGGACAAAGTTGACACTGAATTTTCTGGTTTTCCAGAGGAATAAAATAAGGAGACAACTTCGCGCCTACCAGCCCCTTTTTACCAATTTGGGCTGAAGCTGAGTTTTTCCAGAATGGAATAGATAAGGAAAAAGTCCAGCAAGCAGCCGACTTTAAAATATCTCGGCGCGAGTAATTTTTATCCACCAAGATATAGCTCATAATCCATATTTTTCTAAGATTTTCCCCGTCCGGGCACTTTCTACAATTTCCTCAAATTGGGGCCCCAAATCCGCACCTAATTCTTTGGCTCTCTTCTTGGCCCAAAGACCGATGTTCCGCGAATCTTTGTAAAATTCTTCCCCTTGAGGTTTGCGCGTATCGAATTCGGCCAAGCGATCATTCTCCGAGCGATGGTAGACCACTCGGGAGATAATTTTATGCATCTCCTGGCTGCCACACTTCAGACAGCTTACTTTTTCCTCATCTTCTTTTTTCATAATCAGAAAACCTGAAACGGCCTGGCATTTTTGGCAGGCATATTCGTAAATGGGCATATAATTTTACCTCCTCTCCTTAATGAGAGTGTGTCGCTACGGTAAGCAAGGCCCAGAAACTATTTTTCCTTCCTGAGCTTTTGTTTTAGAAAATTTCCGCCGAGAAAATATATATTTCGGCATCCTTTTCTTTCCAGGCATTCCGCGGTAAACCGGCTTTCCGACAGGTCTCTTCCAAAAAAGTAATTCGATCCCAATTATGTTCCACCGCCACCTGGGGCAAAAGGAGACCGGAATGGAACCCTTTCTTAATGTATAAACCGTGCTTTCCTACTTCGATTTCCGGAATATCTTTTATTTTTTGCAGAGGAGTGAGTACCGAAATTTCCAAATCTAAATCGCTCAGCTCTTGGGGCGACAAAGGGGGAAAACGCGGATCTTCAAAAGCGGCTGCTAAAGCCATTCCTTCTACTACTTGATACAAGGGCTGGTGCGCATGAATCTGACCAATGCATCCGCGCAGTTGGCCATGAGTGTGCAAAGAGACAAAAGCTCCGCATCTTTCTTGCAAGGCGTTGGAAATAACAGGCGGGCGTTCAATTTTTTCGCCCTGGAGTTTAGCCTTAATGGCCGCCCAAGCAATTTGGCGCAGAATATTCTTCTCTTCTTCAGTTAGACCCAAGCTAATTCCTGCTTTGGGGCGAGTGGACTCTTTTGGGGGATTTTCGTTACTCCGATAAATAACTGCTGCGGCATAGCCAACTACACTTGATCGATCTCCGGTGACATCGCCGGAATTCATATATTTGAGTACCTGCACTTTATTAGCGCCCATTTCTTTAGCCGCGAGCATGACCGTAATTACTGGTCCTCCGCCACAAGCCTCTCCTCGGCCACTCTCTAAATCTTGGGCAAGTTTTTGCGGATCAAAGGCCCGTATATCATCTAAAATAACGTTATCCAGTTTCACTGCTCGATCATAAGAATGAAAATGGGAAAGATCTGTACTCGCTACCAGGAGAGCCTTTTGGCCTTGGAGAACATTACGGAGAGCTCGGGCCACTTCGGTACAGGTCTGGTAACTTTGATCTCCCAAGACAATAGGAACCAGATGGAACTTGCCTATAGTCTCTTGCAGAAAGGGTAGTTGTACTTCCAGCGCATGTTCTTGAGTATGCCCTTGAGTGGATGAATGAATAATACTACTCTGTTCTCTCAACTTCTTACATAATTCTTGATTGACGGGCACCAGTCCTAAAGGGGTCTCATAACTTCCTCGGTCATAAACGGACGCCCCCCGAAAGTAAGCCCGGTGGCTGGGCGCAACTACTACCACTACGTCAAATTTTTTCCCTTCCAGGAGCTTGAAAGCATAAGCAGCTACTTGTCCAGAGTACATATAACCCGCATGGGGAGAAATTAAACCAATGACCTCTCCGCTAATATTTTCTTTTTTGGCCCGGGACAAAAATTCCTTTACTTGCTGAGATAAGATACGGGCATCGGCCGGGTAAAAAGTGCCAGCTACAGCAGGTTTCCTTATCTCTTCTTTCATAGGATTTGCCTCCTCCTTAGCGTTAAATCTTTCAGGATTTTCGCTAATTAATAGAAATGAAACCCCCGGAATGGCTAAGAGAAACAAATATTTCCACCAGGGAGAGCGGGAAAATGACTTCATTTTAGGGGTTTTAAGTTTTGAGCCCTAATTTTGGGAGGAAATGCTGCTCCTCCCGAGAGAATTATTTTAAGACCCTCTTCGATAGTAAAACCAGTAAAAATTACTTCCTCTGCTTTGAATAAGGCCACCTGACCCAAATATAGATTATTTGTAGGAATATAAACCGAATAGTACCGGGGCGTTTCTGATAACTGCTCCAAAGAGATTTCACTCGTTAAGAAGCCCAATGAAAAAATTCCCTTCTGGGGGAATTCCACTAATACTACTTTTTTAAAAGACGTCTCTTTAGCGGGCGACAAAGCTTCTACTATCTGCCTTACGGTGGGATATATGTTTTTCACTACGGGGATGCGCATAAGCAAATCCTGAATGAATTTTAAGAGGCGGGAACCCAAGACGTTAGTAGCTAAAAGTCCCACTAAAAAGATGATTACTATTTCTGTTAAAATACCTAAGCCGGCGACTTCTCTGCCTATTAATTCGTATAAATAAGGGCTCAGAAATCCATCGAGGAGGCGAAAAAGCCAGACCAAGGCCAGGACGGTTATGACAATGGGCACAACCACCACCACACCAGCGAAAAAAATTCTTTTGATCGCTCCCTTGATCCGATCCATGCCTTCCTGACCTGGGGAGAGTAGAGGAGGGTTATCGGCAGGTGCTACAATTATGACTGGAACAACTGCTACACCCCCCGGAGCTAGCCGAAGAGACAAATTTGGAACCGCTTTTAAAGCTAAATGCTGAAATTTTCTTAATTACCCGTTCACTCTGACAGTTAGGGCATTTGATTTCAGTTGTTGGGCCAAATACTATTTTTTCAAAATCTTGTTGGCAATCTGGGCATCGAAATTCAAATATGGGCATAAGCACGCTCCTCATTTATTTTACCAAAAAGAATTTAAAAAACAAGAATTTTTCCTTTTATCTTCTCTGGCTGACGGATCGCTTTTAAAAGTCATGCCCCAATCTTTTTTCATATTCGCGGTGGGCCTGAGAAGATGGCCAGATGAATAATTAATTATTCTTTGGCGCGCTCGATGATTATCTTAGCTCCCGCCGGGACTTTTTTAAATATCTGGGGATCACCGATTACCTTCCCTATAATATTAACCGCGCTGGCTGGCCGAATCTCCTTCCCCCGACTGATCGGCGTGGGGCCAAAAAAGATACAGAACCCCTTCCCTTCTGGCCAATATCCTAAGTCTCCTAAATTAACTAACTCTTGCGCATCCTTCTCCAACGGGGCTTTAACCGGAATAGAAAAATAAATTTCATCTCCCCAAGTATTGGCCTGCGCTTCTATGGGCAAGGCCTCCCATATTTTCTGAGCAGTAGCTGAATCGTTCAATAAAGCTTCGGCCTCTACATTTCCAGCTTTGATCTTGATTTTCTTTTCCATAACCTCACCTCGCCTTATTTATTATCTTTCTCCCCTTTCTTCATCAAAAAAGGACAAAAAATAAATCGAAGAAAAAATTCATTCATAACTTCATACATAGCTATGTAATCCCGAAAGAACATAGTTTACACCAAAATAGGTAAAGAGGACTGCTCCAAAACCAACTATAGAAAGGATAGCCAAGCGTTTCCCCCGCCATTCTCTCCGCAGACGGGCATGAAGAAATACGGCATAGATGAACCAAGTAATTAGCGACCAAGTTTCCTTAGGATCCCAACTCCAATAAGAACCCCAAGCATAATTAGCCCAAGCCGCGCCCGTAATAATGCCGATGGTTAATAGAGGAAAACCGATAGCAATGGTTTTATAGATTAAAGTCTCCAGGTTTTCTAAACTAAAATTTTGTTGATGGTTATTTTGGCCTTCCTTCTTCTGCCCTTGCTTAATTAAATATAAGATACTTAAAGCGCAAGATATAGTAAAAGAGGCATAGCTCAAAAAACAAGTAAGCACATGAGCATGGAGCCAGTTACTCTGCAAAGCTGGGATCAAAGGATCGATTTGCGCCGAAACACCCGGAGCTAGGGAGGCATAGGCGATAAAAAAGAAAGCAAAGGGCATTACCAGAGCACCACTCAGACGAGAAGGCATCTTTTTTTCCCACAGCAAGTAGAGGAGGGTAATGCACCAGGAATAGAAGACCAAAGATTCATACATATTCGTTAAGGGCGCATGGCCTATACCCATCTGATAAGATTCTATCCAGCGCATAATGATCGCGGCACTATGCGAGAAAAAAGCTATCCATGTCCAACCGGAGGCTATCTTAGCAATCTTTTCTAACTGGAAGGCCATATAAGTTATGTATAATATAGAACTTCCTAAATATAAAAACGTGACTATGCTTACTAGCTGGGCACTAATCATACTTCTCCTTTGGCCTTTTGACCTAATGCCGAAATAGAAAATTCCTCAAGCAAATTTCGTTCTAATTCCTTAAGTTCTTTTTCCAAATTCTGCCGATCTCGATTACTGTATGATACAATTTCTAAGGAGAACCCCTTACTTGCTGCGTATAGTTTCATCCAAAGGCGCCGATGCGTATGGAAAAAAGTTAGATAAAATCCCAAAATCATGAGAGAGCAACCTAACCAAACAATTTCTACTCCCGGATCTTTGGTCACTTGCAAGCCAGAGAAATAGATGGGCGTCCACTCCTTTACCCGGACCCGAAACTTCTTCGCCTTTTCTCCGGCCGAGAAATCCGGATGGTTAATGAGAAGTAAAAAATTCTCTGCGGTACCCTGAAAGTCAGAAATAATAATCTGCAAGGCCGGACCCAAACCTTGAAAATCTGGAAGAAAACGATTTAAGCGGATGGACCAAGAATTTTCTGGGATTATATTCTCTTTATCTAAAAAAGCAGGAAAAGTAAATTTTCGGCCAGAATTTATGTCTTCTATATCCAAGATAACTTTTTTTAGACCTGTAATCCCATAGCTGGATTGGTAAAAAGTTATCCCCTTATATGTTAAAGGTTGATTGACTAAAATAGGAGCCGTAAGAATCTTTTGCCCATTTTCGAAGATGGAAATAACGCTTTTAAATTCGCGGGGAGCGCCTGAAGGGTAATAAGAAACAGAAAAGTTTTCTAACTGAACGCTAAACCCAGGGAAAAAGATTTCTTGCCCATTTTTTAAGAAAATTCTGTCAGCCTTTTCCCCTTCATTGATATTTAAATGGCCCCGGAAGCCGGTATAAAAACCGATCAAGGCTCCAGTCAAAATAACTAAAATACTCAAATGGATAAAATAAACCCCCCAGCGCGAGAACCTCCCTTTTTCTGCGGATAGGAAGAGAATATGCTGAGCTCGTTGAATTTTAAGAGGAGGATAAAATTGGGCCAAAACTTTCTTAATTTTCATCAAAATCTCTTCCTCATTAGAGCCAGTTAAAAATAAGCCTCGCGGAGACAGCTTTTGCCAACCATTCTCGTCGCGGGGTATAGAACTGGCCAAAATCTTCCACGTACTTTTAAAGCGTTTCCATGAACAGAAAATAAGGTTTAAACTGAGTAAAGCTAAAAGAAAAAAGAACCATGGAGCATGATACATATCTAAGAGGCCAAGGATCCTCAAAATTTTATAAGTGGGTAATTTGTAAAATTGCAAGTACTCTTGCGGCGAGGCGTTTTGCGGAATTACGGTGCCGAAGATGGAGACGACGGCCAAAATGAGCAAAAGGGAGATGGTCAGTTTAAGAGAAGAAAGATGCTCACTTAATTGCTGAAATACTTTTGTTGACTTTCCTTCCTGAACCAACGAGACTCCTTGAAAAAAATTGGCGTTGAACTTTTGCCCAACGCCAATTATAAAGCAGAGAATTATCTAAGCAGAGATTTATTTTTTATGACATTTGCTGCAATCCGCATCTTTAGTTTGTCCAAAAGCTTTCTTCCCATTATGGCAAAAACCGCAATGTTTTTCTTCGCCATGATTAGCTTGGGCCATTTTGAACTGGCCTTTTTTCATCTTAAATACTTTAGTATGACAGTCGGTGCATTTTAGCTTATGCTGGTTGACATGAGACTCGTGGCTGAAAAGAACCGGTCCAGTACTTCCTTTAGCTTCATATTTAAACTCTCCACCGCCCACCTTTTTCTGGGCCAGTGAAATTCCTACCCCCACTAAGAGAACTAATGGAACAATTAGCAGAAAAAATTTATAAAAGCCCTTTCCCAAATATTTTTCCTCCTTTCTTTTAATCTTTAAAACCGCGCATTTTTGCTCACTGTTCAATGTTAAGTTTAGTTTAACTTTACCTGATAATTTCGGTCAAGAAAAATTTTCAGGAGGTTATTTCCTCTTTGTTTTTTAAAAAATGAAAATTCTGGTGAAGAGATCTCTGAAAAACCAACTTTTCGGTCACTCCCGCGCAAGCGGGAGTCCAAAAATGCCGTGAAAAAGTTGGATTCCTGCCTGCTTCAGCCTGCTTCATGCCTTCGCGGAATGACGGAATTGTATCCCCAGGGACTTTTTTTAGAGATCTCGTGAATATTTCTTGAATACGGGACAAATTAAAATTTGCTAACCCTTGTAAATAATTGAAATTATTTTAAACAGGTAGCGCGTCCAGGATTAAATTTAAAAAAATGTAAAATATGCTTGACAATATTGAAAAAAAGAGTAAATTAAATAACTTTAATAATAGCAAAGTTTATCTGGGTTTAGGGGACCCAAGAAGGGAGGGAGCCTTTATGGCTACCCCGAAGTCGAAAAAAGTAAAGAAAAAAGTTATCAGAGGAAAAAGTACTGTTCCTTCCTCCAAGAAGAAATTAGGCAAAATGAAAAAAGTGACCAAATCACCGTTGATAAAGAGGAGGACAGAAAAAACTCCGAAAAAAGCTATGGTCAAGATGGAAGAAAAAAAAGAAATTCAGAAAGTAGAAATGAAAAAAGAGGTCATGCCCGAAGCAACCTTAGCGCAGGACAAAGAATTTTTTAAAAAAATACTTTTAGATATGAGACAAAAGATAATCGAGGAAATTTCAGAAAGTCGCTTTTCTGAATCCCTCGTACCATCGGCCGATATTGGCGATATAATAGACCAAGCAGGAGATGAAAGAGAACGGGAACTTTCCCTTCTTTTAACAAGTCGGGAAAAAGAAAAGTTATCCGCCATCAACGAAGCTTTGGAAAAGATCGAAGAAGGAACTTATGGTATATGTGAGGAATGCGGAGAAAAAATTGGTTTAGGTCGCTTAAAAGTTATGCCTTTGGCCAAGTTTTGTGTTTCTTGCCAATCAAAGTTTGAAGAAGAGCAGAGCATTCAGAAAAGAACAGAAGAAGATTTAACTTACCGGGGATTAGCTTTTGCTACTGGCTTAGAGGAAGAAGAATCTTAAAAAATTTAAATTAGATCCTCTTCTGAAACGATAAATCCCGGGGATTTCCCGGGATTTATTTTTATACTCGCGGATGACACCATTGGACTTTTCTCTAATCAATGCTATTCAATTCGTAATCATTGGCTTAGCGGTAGGCTTTATGGGGGGATTTTTAGGTGTAGGGGGAGGAGTCATTATAATTCCCCTCCTTACCTATTGGGTTTTTCCCTCTATGAAAGTTTCCTCAGAAATTATTGTGCACTTATCTTTTGGGACAAGTTTAGCGATTATTATCCCCACCTCTATCTCTGGCTATTATGCCCATGCGCGAAAAGAAAATATTAGCTGGCCGGTAGTTTATTTATTAGCTATTCCAGGAATCATTGGCTCTTTCTTAGGTTCTATGATTACTTCCTTTCTGCGAGGAGAGTTATTAAGGATCCTTTTTGGGGTCCTTTTAATTTTTTTGGCCGGACAGATGATCTTAGAAAAGGAGGAAAGGGAAGGAAAAAAAAGAAATGCGCAAAACCCTTCTAAATATAAAACTTTACTGGTCGGTTTTGTGGTAGGTATCTTTTCGGGATTCTTTGGCCTGGGTGGGGGGGTGATTGCTATTCCTCTGCTGGTGCGCTTTTTAAAAATTTCTATTCACCGAGCTATGGGGATCTCTATTGCCTTTGTGTTTTTTATTTCTTTGGTGGGCACTTTTGGTTATATTTATCATGGGTGGGGAAAGCCGCAACTTCCCCCTTTTTCGTTGGGTTATGTGCATGGCTGGGGATGGATCATGGCTGGCCTGCCTTCCCTTTTTTTAGCCCGCTTGGGCACTAACTTAGCTTATAAAACTCGCCCCCTGCGCATGCGGAAAATCTTTGCTCTTCTTCTTGTTGGGGTGGGCACTCGCATGCTCTTTTAGATTTGGGCAAAAAGCGGCACTTCTCTCCAAAGTGCCGCTCTGCCTTAGCCAGCTTTAAAAATTGATTTCAGATAATTTGCACGTTTTTAGCCTTCAGCCCTTTGGGGGTTTCTTCCACTTCAAAGCGCACGCGCTGGCCTTCGGTTAAAGTTTTGAAACCCTCGCCAACAATGGCTGTGTAATGGACGAATAAGTCCTGCCCGCCATCCTGTTGAATGAAGCCATAGCCTTTTTTCTCATTAAACCATTTCACTTGTCCTTCTGCCAAAGCGATATCCCTCCTTTCTTTTCTTAATTCAAAGGATAAGTACGGATATCGCTCTGGCAACAAAAAAGCCATTGAGCACAATCATCCTACCCAATGGCTTTTTATTTGTTTCCCAAAACTACCATCCGACTCATCCAATTCCAAAATATTCCTTTTTAGATATAATGTCAATCAAAAAATTTGTTGACCGGTCTAATAGCATTAATATTTTTCCCCAGCAGGAAACAGGCGGGAGGGGGAGAGCCTCTCTCCCTCTCGCCTGAATTAAGCTGGAATTTAAAAACTGATCGAGAGTCAGAAAAATTTGAGGTCTCTGAAAAAGGAAGGATTAAACTCCATACCAGTACTGGAGAGCCTCTGGCCAGAAACTGACCCATTTGTGTTCCGTAAGTTCCAAGGGCTTACCCTACGTAAAATATTTTTTAATTCAATGTAGGGTAAGGGCTTGTCCTTTACCTCAATTACTGCAACTCCTAAAGAAGAGTCAACCTCACTCCCCCTCCCGCCTGTCTCCGGCAGGCGAGAAAAATTAAAACTGACCGACGGTCAGATTAGAGAAATATTGACGCTTATATCTAAAGTCGTTAAACTTGGAAAGTATCAATCAAATATAGAAAGGGGAAAAATATGAATGGATGGCAGGCGATAATTGAGGCCCTAAGAGCGGAAAAAGTTCGTTATATTTTTGGCCTACCTGGTGGAGAAGCCTTTTATGATGCCCTTTATAATATCAAAGAGATTACGCCAATCTTAGTTCGCGAAGAAAGCTCTGGTCCATTTATGGCTATGGGATTCGCTCGGCTTACCGGCCAACCTGGGATCTGTTTTGGTTCGAGTGGCCCTGGAGTAGCTAATCTTCTACCCGGGATAATGGAGGCCCAGGCCGCGTGTATACCCCTCGTGGCTATTGGTAGTGCCGCCAATGTGTATAATTCTGGCATGGGTGCTTTCCAGGAAGCAGACCAAATATCTATGATGAAACCAGTGACGAAATGGTGCGAAAGAGTCACTGAACCGCAGCGCATTCCCTGGGTCATGCGGCGGGCATTTTCTTTAGCCGCCAATGGGAAGCCAGGTCCAGTCTTTATAGAGATTCCTAAGGACATTGGTCTTCGGGCTACTGATTTTCCTCCCTATATTCCTGCACAATATCCTTTCCGCTCGACAACCGATGCTTCCCAGTTAGAGCGAGCCCTTAGCCTTCTCTGGGAGGCAAAGCGGCCAGTTATAGTTGCCGGTGGCGGAGCGGTGAGTTCCGGCGCTTTCGCTGAAGTCCAAGAGCTGGCCGAATTATTAAGCATTCCCGTAATGACCACCCCCTGTGGCCGAGGTATAATTTCTGAAGGACATCCTTTAGCTTTGGGCTTAGTGGGTTTGTATTTTAGTGAATTGGGGGAAAGAGTTTACGGAGAGGCTGATCTCATTATGACCATAGGCTCGCGCAATGAAGATTTTCAATCAGGTCAACAAAAGTTCTTCCCTCCCGGAGCCAAATATATTCAAATCGATATCGATGCCCATGAATTTGGCCGCAACTGGATTCCCGATGTGGCTCTTTTAGGTGACGCTAAGCTCATATTAACTGATTTAATTATTCCAGTACGACAGAGAAAACAGAAAAAAGGGGACACTTGGCGCGAGGAAAGAATAAAAACCATCTTAAGATTAAAGAGGAAACAGGAGGAGCGCGTCAAAAGAGAATGCGCCACTAGGGCCATTCCTATTAAGACTAAAAGAGTTATTTGGGAATTAAACCAAATCTATGGAGCTAAGACTATTTTGGTTAATGAAAATGGCTCCCAAGATCTTTGGTCTTATTATTTTCCTTACTATAAAGTTTGGGATCCTAATTCCTGCGTAGCTCCTGGAGAACAAACTTGTATGGGTTTTGGCATAGCCGCAGCCATAGGGGCCAAACTGGCTGCTCCAGATAAAAAGGTGGTATGTGTAACCGGCGATGGCGCTTTTCAAATGTTCATGAAAGAGCTGCCCACGGCTGTCCAATATAATGCGCCAGTTACTTATGTAGTGTTGAATAATTTTTGTTTGGGCTGGGTTAAATTCAACCAAAAAAGAAGGAGTAAACATTGGGTAGCTGTAGATTTTGAGGTCCAGCCTGACTTTGTGGCTATTGCTAAAGCGTGCCGATGTTTTGGTGAACGGGTAGAAAAACCAGAAGCCATTGAGCCAGCTCTGCAAAAAGCCCTGAAAGCCAATGAACAAGGAGTGCCGGCTGTATTAGAGTTTATTGTCGACCCTTGGGATTTTGCCCCCGGATTTAAAAATTTTTATAAAAGACTTGGTTGAAAAATTGGCTAATTATCATAATTACTGACCGTGGATCAATTTTTTATTCTCCGCCTGTCCGTTTGTGAAAGAGCCAGTGCCTCATTTTAATGATTTCCGCTTGCTTTTGCTTTAGTCAGGCCTAGATTGATCAAGCCCGTTTCAGGTTTAAATTTAAAAATGATCGATGGTTATTCAGAATTAGGCTTGACATGCTAAGCTGAAAACACATATATTCAAAAAAGACTATGGATTTCCGGCAACTAATTAGGGCTCTACAAAATCCCAAAATTTACCCGGAGCAGCCGCCAAAGGTTGAATTAGTCCAGACGCATATCTCGGCTATTTTTCTCGTGGGCGATCGGGTATACAAGATTAAAAAGCCTGTAGACTTTGGCTTTCTCGACTTCACCACCTTAGAGAAGAGAAAATACTTCTGCGAGCAAGAAGTGGTTTTAAACCGCCGGCTATGCCCAGAAATCTATTTAGGAGTCGTAGAAATAAAAAGCCAAGATGGGCAGGTATTTATTGGACAAGAACAGGGAGAAGTAATCGAATATGCCGTGCTCATGAAAAAGCTTCCGGCCGAGAAAATGATGGACCGTTTACTTGCTCAAGGAAAAGTCTCTCCTGCCATCATTCAAACCCTGGCCTCCAAAATTGCCTCATTCCATAAGCAGGCCAAGAGTGATGAGGAAATTTCTGCGTATGGCCAGCTCCAGGTCATCCGCCAAAACATCGAAGAAAATTTTACCCAAACTGAAAAATACGTAGACACCTGCCTTTCGCCAAATTCTTTTCAGGAGATCAAAGAGAATACTTATAGATTCTTGGAAAATAAAAAGAATTTATTTAAGCAGCGGATTACCTCAGGCATGATCAGGGATGGCCATGGCGACTTACACCTCCAGCATATATGCCTTACTGATGAAATCCTTATTTTTGATTGTATTGAATTTAACGATCGGTTCCGCTATGGGGATGTAGCGGCCGATATTGCTTTTCTGCTTATGGATCTTGATTATCATGGCTTTCCCTTGCTTTCGGCTGAGCTGGCTGCTTACTACCTAAGGGATACTAAGGATTGGCCTCTTTATCTATTACTAAATCTCTATAAATCTTATCGGGCTTATGTTCGGGGAAAAGTAACCAGTTTCCGCTTAGAGGAAAAGGAAATATCGCCCCCTGAAAAAGAAAGTATTCTCAAAGAAGCCCAACGGTACTTTTCTTTAGCCCATTATTATGCCCAGAAATTAAATGTGCCAAATATTTTCATGATTGGCGGATTAATTGGTACGGGCAAATCTACCGTGGCTCGGGCTTTAGGGGATTTACTTCATTGCCCGGTATTGAGCTCTGACGTCATTCGTAAAGAATTAGCTAATCTTTCTCCGCAGACACGCTGTTTAGAAAATTTTCAGCAGGGGATTTATGCCCCTGATTTTTCCCAAAGAACTTATCAAACTCTTTATGCCCAGGCTGAACAAATACTCCGCGCCGGAAATTCGGTTATTATAGATGCTTCTTTTAATAAAAAGAAATATCGCGCCATGGGTATGGAATTAGCCTCCAAGATAGGAGCAAATATTTTCTTTTTGGAATGCACCTGCCCAGCAGAAGAGATTAAAAAAAGACTCACCCAACGGGCCAGCGATATTCAGGAACCTTCCGATGGGCGTTGGGAAATTTTTGCTGACCTAAAAAGGGATTTTGAGGAAGTGGTGGAATTACCGTCCTCCTCCCATCTGGTTTTGGATACCCGTGCTCCTCTGGAGGAAATCCTCGGTTCTATTTTCCATTATTTGCTGCAACAAGAAGCAAAGGATTTGGCCGGGGCTAATTGGATATCATCGCCAGAGGATAGAGGAAAATAATCGCGGCCATGAGGTTCAATATATGAAAAATTTAAAAGGATTTTTGATATTAGTTATGGGGTTATTTCTGCTGAACGGGTGTGCTACTGATGAACAGGCCAAGCAGAAAGCTGCTATCCACCTGCGCCTTGGATACCAGAGTCTCCAAAGCGGAGATTCTACTTCCGCTTTGCGCGAACTTTTACACGCAGCAAATCTTAACCCTAAAGATCCAGAAATCAGGTTTGCCCTCGGCTGGGCTTATAGCGCCAAAGGCCGTTACCTGGAAGCTTTAGAACAATATCAGCAAACCTTGAATCTCGACCCCAAATTTACCGAAGCTCATAACGCTATTGGCGCAATTTATTTAGAAATGGGCAAATGGGACGAAGCTATCCAAGAATTCGAGAAGGTCCTTAAAGATATTCTTTATCCTACTCCTTTTTATGTAATTAACAACATAGGGTGGGCTTATTTCAAAAAAGGAGAGCGTTCGCGGGCCATAGAATATTTTAAAAAAGCTGTAAGCATGAAGCCGGATTTTGGCCTGGCTTATTATAATATGGGCTTAGCTTTCAAAGAATTAAAACAATTAGAAGAAGCGACGACCGCTTTTCAAAATGTGCTGACCCATGCCCCTAACTTCTTCGATGCTCATTTCCAACTGGGCTTACTCTATTTCGATGCGGGTAAGCATGAACAAGCGGCCAAGCATTTTGAAGAAGTGGTCCGTCTCGCTCCTTTGACCGAAAATGCTCGCCTCTCCAAGCAGTATCTTGAACTTATAAAAAAAGTTTCTAAGTGATTATTAAATAATACCCATTCCCTTCAAAAGAGAAAGCATTACCGAGGCCGCTAAAACCGATCCGATTTGTCCCCCCGTATTAGCCCCCATGGCATGCATTAATAGATAATTCTTTTTATTAGCTTTCTGTCCTTCTACCTGGACAACTCTGGCCGACATGGGAAAAGCGGAAATACCAGCAGCTCCAATTAAGGGGTTAACTTTTCCTCCGGAAAGGATCTTCATTAGTTTAGCCAAAAAAATACCCATGGCTGTATCCAAGGAGATAGCCACTAAGCCTAATCCTAAGACCATAAGGGTTTGCGGTTTTAAAAAGACTGGGCCGGCCATGGTCGCCCCGATGGAAATACCTAAGAGCAGAGTAACGATATTAGCAATTTCATTTTGCGAAGCTTTCACTAACCGATCAGCCACGCCACTTTCCTTTAAAAGATTGCCCAGCATCAGAGTCCCCATTAAGGGCGTGCCCATAGGGGCTATTAAACAAGTAACCAGAGTAACCACGATAGGAAAAAGTATTTTAACTATGGGGGAAACGGCTTTTTTCCGGTAAGTCATGATAATCCGCCGCTCCTCCTTAGAAGTTAGGGCTCTCATGATAGGCGGTTGAATAATCGGCACCATAGACATATAACAATAAGCCGCTACGGAAACAGCCCCCAACATATGGGGGGCATACTTGGAAGTTACGTAAATGGCCGTGGGGCCATCACACGCTCCGATTATGCCAATGGCTACTGATTCCATCTTAGTAAAGCCCAGAAATAGAGCTAAGAGAAGGGTCAGAAAAATACCAAATTGCCCGGCTCCCCCCAAAAGAAGAATGCGTGGATTTTCTAAGAGAGGGCCAAAGTCGGTCATGGCCCCAATGCCAATAAAAATTAAGCAAGGAAAAATTTCGGTCATGACTCCAGCATCATAAAAATGACGAAAAAGGCCACCTTCTTCCATCAGCCCGGCCAAAGGAATATTAACTAAAATGGCTCCAAAACCAATAGGAATAAGCAAGAGAGGTTCCATCTCTTTTTTGATGCCTAAATAAAGAAGAGCGCATCCTACCAAAATCATGACTCCGTTTGTCCACTGCAGATTGGCAAAACCGCTGATCAAGGTAATCAAGCTATCTGCTATACTCACTTTTCACCCTCCTGCTTCTCCTGGGCCGGGGCAAAAATTTTATTTAAGGCATCGATGAGCAAAGTGATGATAAAAAGTATGCCCAAGGTACCGCCCATGCCCACCACGGCCATATTTAATCCAAAATCCAAATTTTCCAATTTTTACCTCCTTATTTTTTAAATCTCTATCTCTTGTCCCCATCCTTTTTCTTCAGCTTTCTGCCATATAGCCAAAGCTACGGAAACATCTTGAACCGCATTACCTACAGATTTAAAATAGGTTATTTCTTGATCATTTTCTCGACCTGGTTTAAGCCCCAAAGCTAGCTCCCCTAATTCAGCTCGGATGGCTGACTTATTAATTATCCCTTTTTGCAGGGGAATTATTATATCACCCGCTTCCTCCAAACAAGCAGATAATGAATCAACAAATATCTTTGCGCGGGAAATGGTCTCCTCATCAACTTCCTGCATATCTGGTCTAAAGGAACCGATGGCATTTATATGAGTGCCCGGATTAAGCTTTTTGCCCGGAAAAACTGGCTGGGAAGAAGTGGTAGCAGTAACGATTATATCAGCTCGGCCTACAGCCATTTCTGGAGATAGGGCCTTTTTAAGTTCTATATCTTTGGCCCAAGATGTTTTTTGCAAGTTACCTATCAGGGTGTCTATTTTTTCGTTGAGCAAGTCATATATAAGGATTCGCTTAATTTGGCGAACTGCACAGACGGCCATTATCTGAAACCAAGCTTGGCCCCCGGCTCCGAATATGGCTAAGGTTTGGGCATCTGGCCGCGCCAGTACCTGCGTAGCATAGCCCGTAGCTGCCCCAGTGCGCAAGCGGGTCAACTCCGTCCCCTCCAAGATGGCTAAAGGAGATCCAGTGGAAGAGTCAAAAAGAAAAACTAAAGCCTGCACAGCCGGAAGACCTTGAGTCGGATTCTGCGGAAAAACAGTTACCATCTTTGCTCCTAAAGCTCCGGTCTTTTGCAGATAAGCAGGCATAAGCAGAGCAACTTCGCCAGGATTTTTTAAAGATATAGAAGTGCGCAAGGGTGCCAAACATTTTTTGCTGGTAAGTTGGGCAAAAGCATCTTTTACCACGGCGATTGCTTCATTCATAGACAGAATCGCCGTCAGGTCTGTAGCTTTGAATACTTTTAATTTCATCTGTTAAATTACTCCTTTATTTTTCATTTCCGCGATCTCTTCTGCCTTATATCCCAAAAGGTCTTGGTAAATTACCTCATTAGCTGCGCCCATGGGTAAGCCGGGAAAACGAATCTTTCCCGGAGTCTTTAGGAGACGGATAGGAATTTCTGGAAAAGAAATTTTCTTTCCCGACACGGGGTCCAATATGGAAGCAATGCTTCCCCGCGCCCTTATGTGAGGATCTTTGGAGATATCTTCCATACTATAAACTGGACCAATGGTTACCCCTGCTTTCTCGCATTCTTCGATTACTTCGGCTAAAGTTCGCTGACTAATCCATTCTCCAATCAGTTTATTTAGTACTTGCCGACTCTCTTTTTGAATCCTTTCTTGATTATTGCGGAAGCCAGGTTTGGTCTTGAGCTCGGGATGGCCGATCAAGTCCATCATCCGTTCGAAGGGAGCTTGGGCGCTGGCCGAAAGCGCCACCCATTTCCCTTCTTTCGTTTGGAAGCTGTTACGGGGAGCCGTAAAATGAGATTCATTGCCCATTGGTTCAGGTGGTTTTCCGGTAAGGTCAAAAACTAAATATTGCGGGCCCATAAAACTCAAAAGAGGTTCGTATAAGGAAAGATCGAGTTCTTGACCGCCGTATTCCCCCCTTTTTTGTCTCCGCAAGGCGATTAAAGTCCCTAAGGCCAAATGTGTGCCCGCTAACATATCAGCTAAAGCAAGCGGGGGATTAGTGGGCGGGCCACCTGGATGAGCATTCTGATAAGTAAAGCCACTCATCGCTTCGGCCAAGGTACCAAATCCAGGTTTAGGGGCGTAAGGTCCGGTCTGACCATAACCAGAGATACGCCCGATAATCAAGCCTTTATTAATCTGCCAAAGTTTTTCAGCCGTAAACCCCAGCCGATCCAAAGTACCTGGCCGCATGTTCTCGTATAAAACATCCGCATTTTCCACTAATTGACTAAAAATTTTTTGCCCTTGGGGATGTTTGAGGTTAAGGGTTATCGGCAGCTTATTGCGCGAAGCCACCAACCAGAAAGGTTCGAATTTCCCCTCGACCACATCCCAATAACGAATGGCATCAGGGGCACCCGGAGGTTCAATCTTTATTATCTCAGCTCCAAAATCTCCTAAGAGAGTAGCCGCAAATGGTGCCGCCACCACCGAACCCAAATCAATCACTCGAATATCTTTTAAAGGTAAATCAGTATCTTGGATGATCTGCCGCTGCTCGCGGATAAATTTATTAAGATCTCGGTTATCCATGAAATTTCTCTCCCTTTACATTTTAAAACTATTTTAAAAGAGCCAGAGCGTTATCTTTTTTCCGCTCCAATTCAGCGATTGCTTCCGCCCTTTGTAAGATAAGCTTAGCCCGATTATACACGGGAATGTCAACCATTTTCCCGTCCACATTAACTGAAGCGGTGCCTTGGGCCAAGCCCTTCTCAAAAGCTTCTACTACTCGCCGAGCATAAGCTACTTTAGCTGGATCAGGGGAAAAAACGCGGTTTAAAATTTCTACTTGATCAGGATGGATACACGAAGCTCCCTCACAGCCAATCTGTCTCGCCCGCCGAGCCGCTTGTTCAAAACCCTTTAGATCTCGAAAATCGCCAATGCTTCCCATAACCCCCATGGGCATGAGTCCATTTGCCTTGCAAATAACCACTAATTTGGCCATAGCATAGTAAAGCTCTAATCCCTCAGGCGATGGTTCAATGCCCAATTCCAGACAATAATCTTCTGGGCCAATGCTAATAGATTGGATCCTGGATGAGGCCGTGGCTATTTCTTTCAGATTTAATAAGCCTCGGGGACTCTCCACTAACAAGGCTAATTCTATTTGGCCCGCTGGTAATCCTCTTTCTCTTTCCAATTTCTCGATTTCCGCAACCAGATTGCTAACTTCCTCGGGCGATTCGGTTTTGGGGTAAACAAGGCCATCTAAGCCAGGATGAATAGATGCTTGCAGATCTTCTTTAAGTAAAGATGGTTCTTTATTGACCCTAACGAAAACGTCTGCCCCCCCTCGAGCTGCCAAAGGCAAGGAGGGTTTAATTTTTTGGCGGGCATTCTCTTTTTGTTCTGGGGGCACAGAATCTTCCAAATCCAAAACGATGGCATCAGCTCCGCGCAAATAAGCCTTCTCCACAAATTTTTGGATATTCACAGGCAAAATCAAACTTGATCGTCTTATTTTAATCTTCATTTACTCCTCACCTTAATTATTAGAAATTTTTCCTCCTTCCTCCGTTCCCTCCAAGAAAAAAAGAAAAGGCGAATTTATTTCCTAAAATTTTTATAGCAAAAAGAAGGAGAAAAGAAAAGCCGGAAGATTTTTCCCTTAGATATTTTTGGCAGAAAATCGGCTTTTACTATTAAATAATCATAGATGAAAATTTCCTGGTAATTCAAAAAAAACTTTTACAAAAAGTCTTGGCGCGTCCTAAGACAGAAATGGCCAGGGCAGTTCCAGCATAATGGATAAATGATGGTTGGGAATTTTCTGCTTTTGGATATACTTGCCAATTAAAAGCTGACCAAATTTTTTTAGGCCGAGAAGAAATAATTGGTCCAGAAGGGATACTAATCGCTCTTTATGCCAGCGGAAAGGTCTTTACATTATTAAGTTCTGGCTATCCAAGAGAATTTTTATCCGATCACAACTCGCTTCCACGGTAATATAAATCATCCCCCTGAGTGGAAACTTCTCTTTTACCATTTTATCTTTATACTACGCTTAGGGCTCTATTACATTTTTTTCTGCCTGACGAAGAATTCCCTGCCTCAGTCACCTGCCTCTTTCCGGCAAATGCAGAATCATTTTTGCCCATTACCGCTTTGGCCGAAGCAGCTGATTATGCCACTAAAAGGTTCATCCCGTCAATTCGACTTTCAACTTCATAATTGAAATAGAGTTTTAAAGTTCTTCCCCTTTAAGCTCAATCCTTATAAATGTTTCTTATTTGACATGGTCAAATTAATATGTTATTAATGGGAGCATAAAATAAACGACATCTTAAGGCGTGGTTTGGCAAGCCCCAAGGGCTGGCCCTACGAGAAATTAAAAAAATCTAAAACGTAGGGCAAGGGCTTGTCCCTTGCCGCATTTGGCTTTATTTCTTATGTGGAATTACGACACAATTTCATTGGGGCAACTCCATAAAGCCAGACCACGGAGTAAGATAAGAGTGATAACTGTAAATATTTAATTGCTCCGATTAATAAGTATTTCTGAAAAATACATAAAATTTTAAAATTATTAGTGTCAAAGAAATCCTTCCCGAAAAATCTTCAAAGTTTTGAAGAATCGCAATATATACATGGAATGCCCTCCTGGTAAACTCCTTGCAGAAATAGTAATGAACCTTATCGATAAGCCGGACCAGAAGATTGAGTCCTATCCGTATAAAGGAAAGCCAATTCCAGTAAAAGATGTATGGATTCGCTGGTTATCTCAGGCTGGTCTTAGAAATTCGGTTGAGTATGGACTGCGGTTTTTTACAATAGGGCCGGGAGGAGAAATTCCTATCCATAATCACCTCTATTACCAGACCATGTATATCCTTTCAGGAAGGGTGAGATGTTTTAAGCATGATCCAGAAACGGATCAAGTTCTTGAAGAGGCCGTTCTCAGCCCAAATGACTTCATATTTATCCCCACAATGGAAGTACATAGTATGAAAAATGAGAGCAATAAAGAGGCAGTAACATTTCTTTGTTGCATCGCCAATGTATATGAAGAAGAGAGTATCTG
>CAZAGD010000134.1:0-2536 GCA_964484485.1 uncultured Syntrophaceae bacterium | reverse complement strand
CACCCAGGAAGAAAAAAGAAGAGAAAGAAAAAAATATTGTTGGCGAGGAAGTAGTTAATGAATAAAAAAGATGCTAAAGCTCAATTAATGCAGGGAAACGAAGCTTGTGCGGAAGGGGCTATATATGCGGGCTGTCGTTTTTTTGCCGGCTACCCCATTACTCCTGCTTCCGAAATTGCGGAGCGTCTTTCCTTTCGCCTGCCCCAAGAAGATGGAACTTTCATTCAGATGGAAGATGAAATAGCGAGTATGGGAGCTATAATCGGAGCATCCCTGGCTGGAGTCAAGTCCATGACCGCTACTTCTGGTCCAGGCTTCTCTTTGATGCAAGAGAATTTAGGCTTTGCCTGCATGGCCGAAGTTCCCTGCGTTGTGGTCAATGTGATGCGCGGAGGGCCAAGTACTGGGTTACCGACCAATCCGGCCCAAGGAGATGTAATGCAGGCCCGGTGGGGGACTCATGGCGATCATCCCATAATCGTCCTTTCCGCCGCTTCGGTATGGGAATGCTTCACCCTGACCGTGAAAGCATTTAATTTTTCCGAAAAATATCGTACCCCTGTAATTTTACTCATGGATGAAGTTATCGCTCACATGCGCGAAAAAATTGTCTTGCCCGCTCCCGGAGAGATCGAAGTGATCGACCGCGTCAAGCCATCCGTTCCTCCCGAGTGGTACCTGCCTTATGAAGACACAAGTTCGGGCGTTCCTCCTATGGGCATTTTTGGCGAAGGTTATCGCTACCATGTTACAGGTTTAACCCACGATATCCGCGGGTTTCCCACCCTCCGTCAAGATGAAATCGAACCCTTTATCTTGCGTCTCTTTCGCAAAATATCTTCTCATTTCGACGACATTCAACTTGTAGAGGCTTATCAAATAGAGGATGCGGAAATAGTTATCATTGCTTACGGTTGTTCCGCCCGGGCAGCGCATCGGGCCATGGTGGAAGCTCGAGCTCAAGGGCGGAAAGTAGGCCTTTTAAAATTGATCACTCTTTGGCCATTTCCGCGCAAGTTTGTGGAACCTTTAACTTATGCCGGGAAAATACTTTTGGTTCCGGAGATGAACATGGGGCAGATTTCTCGGGAAGTGAAAAGAGTAAATCAAGGGAAGACCAAAGTATTTACGGTCAATAAAATAGACGGCACGATAATCAAACCACAGGAAATTCTGGAAAAGATTCTGGAGGTTAGCAAATAATGGAAGATCGACCGCTCATTTATAAATATCTGCGGCATGATAAAAAATTTCCCCATGTGTGGTGCCCCGGATGTGGGATAGGCATTATATTGGGGTCATTGATTAGAGCTATTGATCATTTAGGATATTCTAAAGATGAAATAGTATTAGTCTCCGGAATTGGTTGTTCTGGAAGGTTGCCGGTCTACGTAGATTTTAATACCTTGCATACTACTCATGGGCGGGCTCTTACTTTTGCCACGGGCATAAAATTGGCCAAGCCAGAGCTAAAAGTAATCGTCATCATGGGTGATGGAGATGCCACAGCTATTGGGGGCAATCATTTTATTCATGCTGCCCGGCGTAATTTAGAGCTCACCGCCCTAATAATCAACAACAACATTTATGGCATGACGGGCGGTCAATATTCCCCGACGACTCCATATGGACAGCGGGCTACTACGGCTATTTATGGTTCCGTAGAAAATTCATTCAATATTGCTCAGCTTGCTGCTTGTGCCGGCGCCGTTTTTGCTGCTCGCGGAACAGTTTACCATGTGCGCCAGCTTGATCAATTAATCGAGAAAGCTCTTTTAAAGAAAGGTTTTGGTGTCGTAGAAGTAATAAGTCAATGTCATACGCATTACGGCCGTCTTAATAAAATGGGCAACCATATAGAAATGATGAAGTGGCAGCGTGATAAAGCTGTCCCCATAGAAAAAGCTAAAAAAATGACTCCCCAAGAAATGGAAGGAAAATTTGAAATTGGTATCTTGGTTGATCGGGAGGCTCCTAGTTATATAGAGGAGTATCAGAAGGTAAGGCAAAAAGCAAAGGAAGCTGCTTCTTATCAGTTAACCGCGAAAGTAGAAAAAGAAGAGAAGGAAGAGAGCGATCGGCGAGAAATTTCCGATCGGATATAAAAAATTTCACCAAAAGGACTTGGTTTAAAAAATGATCGATCGTTTTGAAATTCGTTTGAGTGGGTCTGGGGGACAGGGATTGGTCTTGGCTGGGGTCATTCTGGCTGAGGCCGTGGGCATTTATGAGGGGAGATATGTGGTGCAGACGGTGAGCTATGGCCCAGCTGCCCGCGGTGGAACCAGTAGGGCTGATGTGGTCATCAGTGATCAAGAGATTGATTATCCCAAAGCTATGGCCTTAGATGTTTTACTAGCGATGAACCAAATGGCCTATGATGAATCAGCTCCTGAAATGAAGCCCGCAGGGATTTTAGTGGTCGATTCCCAATTGGTTACGGAAGTAACTTATCCACGGGTGATCAAGATCCCCTTTACCAAGATTGCCCGCGAAAAATGTGGCCGGGAACAGATGGCTAACATCGTGGCTTTAG
>CAZAGD010000133.1:0-7524 GCA_964484485.1 uncultured Syntrophaceae bacterium | reverse complement strand
AAACTCCAGTTGGCTATGGCCAGCCTTCCGGAAGTAGTCCAGCGCCAGGGCATCACCGTAGGCAAGGCTACGCGCAATTATTTAATGATCGTCGGCTTAATTTCGGAAGATGGGAGCATGGATGGAAATGATTTGCGCGATTATGCCCAGTCTAATCTGGAAAAAGTCCTGGCCCGCGTCCCTGGGGTAGGCGAGGTTGAAGTCTTTGGCAGCCAATATGCCATGCGCATCTGGTTAAATCCCGAAAAGTTGACCGCTTATCAGTTAACTACTGAAGAAGTTATGGGGGCAATTAAGACATATAATGTAGAGGTTTCTGCTGGTCAATTTGGCGGAGCGCCAGCAGTTCCAGGGCAACGCCTGAATGCTACTATAACTATGCAAAGTATGCTTAAAACCCCTGAGGAATTCGCCGCTATTCCGCTAAAGATTAACTCAGATGGCTCCATTGTAAGAATAAAAGATGTAGGCCGGACGGAATTGGGCACGGAATTTTATGATGTGCAGGCATTTTTTAATGGTAAGCCCTCCGCTGGATTAGCGATCCGCATGGCGGCGGGAGCAAATGCTTTAGACACCGCCGACGCCGTCCGGAAAAAAATGGCTGAAATGAGCCGTTACTTCCCGCCGGGAATGAAGGTGGTTTATCCTTTTGACACTACGCCCTTTGTCAAAGTAGCCATCAATGAAGTGGTCAAGACTCTGTTCGAGGCGATTTTCTTAGTTTTCTTAGTGATGTGGCTTTTTCTGGGGAGCATAAGAGCTACTTTGATTCCCACCATCGCCGTGCCCGTAGTCATCTTGGGCACATTTGCTGTTTTAGGCGCTTTTGGTTTCTCCATTAATATGCTTACGATGTTCGCCATGGTCTTGGCCATCGGCTTGTTGGTGGATGATGCTATAGTAGTAGTGGAAAATGTGGAGAGGATCATGAGCGAAGAAGGTCTTTCGCCCCGCGAGGCTACGGCCAAGTCCATGGATCAGATTACCAGTGCTTTAATTGGCATTGGGTTAGTACTTGCGGCGGTTTTCGGGCCCATGGCTTTTTTCGGTGGGTCCACTGGGGTCATTTATCGGCAGTTCTCTTTGACGATAGCTTCGGCCATGCTTCTTTCAGTAGCCGTAGCTTTAATCTTAACCCCGGTTCTTTGCGCCTCTCTGCTTAAGCCGGTGCGCGCAGGTCATGAGCCGGCGGAAAACTCCATCTCCCTTTTGCGTCCTTTTTTCTTATGGTTTGAGCGTTCCTTCTTCCGCTTCCGGGATTTTTATGTCCGCTTAGTGGGGCATTCCCTTTCCCGGAAGTTGAGTTATGTCTTTATCTTTTTAGTGATAGTTGTTCTAATGGGCTATCTTTTTATGAGGATGCCTACCAGTTATCTTCCCGATGAAGATCAAGGTACCTTGTTAGCGCAGATTCTCATGCCCACCGGAGCTACTCTGGAACAGACGCAGGAAGTGGCCGATGAAATCCAGCGCTACTTTCAGGAAAAAGAAAAAGAGGCCGTCGCCTCCTGCATGACCATCGTGGGTGTTGGCTTTTCCGGAAGAGGACAAAATAATGGCATGGTATTCGTCAGGCTGAAAGATTGGCACCTGCGGGATCGGCCAGATTTAAGAGCCAAGGCCATTGGCGGAAGAGCTATGGCTGCTCTATCCCGAATAAGGAAAGCCATAGTTTTTGTCTTTCCGCCGCCACCGATAGTGGAATTAGGTAATGCGCGTGGTTTTGACCTGCAGCTGTTGGATCGGGGTGGATTGGGCCATGAGGCTTTAATGATGGCCCGCAATCAACTTTTGGGTATGGCCGCCCAAGATCGCCGATTGACGGCCGTAAGGCCCAACGGTATGGAAGATGTGCCGGAATACCGCATCGAAGTTGATTGGGAAAAGGCTGGTGCTTTAGGTATTCCCATTTCTTCGATTCATAACAATATTTCGGCTACTTTTGGCAGCGCTTACGTAAATAATTTTATCCAAGGTGGACGGGTGAAACGGGTCTTCGTTCAGGCGGATGCCCCTCACCGCATGTTGCCGACAGACTTAGAAAAGATTTACGTCCGCAATACAGCAGGTAAGATGGTGCCTTATTCTTCTTTTGCTTCCGGACGCTGGATTTATGGTTCGCCACGCCTGGAGCGCTATAATGGATTTCCGGCGCTGAATATTTGGGGAGAGCCAGCCCCGGGAAGAAGTTCGGGAGAGGCTATGCAGGCCATGGAAGAGATTATTGCTAAGCTCCCCCGGGGGATCGGATTCGAATGGACGGGCATCTCCTATCAGGAGCGCATGGCTAAGGCCCAAGCCCCAATCTTATACGCTTTTTCCGTATTTGTAATCTTTCTCTGCTTGGCGGCCCTTTATGAAAGCTGGCCTATTCCTATTTCCATTCTCCTGACTTTGCCTTTAGGAGCTATTGGGGGAGTGATCGCTTCCAGCTTACGGGGAATGCCCAATGACGTTTATTTTCAAATCGGTCTTTTGACCACCTTGGGTCTGAGCACTAAAAATGCCATCTTGATCGTCCAGTTTGCCAAAGCCAAGCTGGCGGAAGGAATGGGGATAAATGAAGCTGCTTTACAGGGTACTAAATTACGTTTTCGGCCCATCATCATGACTTCGTTGGCTTTTGGGTTCGGTGTTCTTCCTTTGGCCTTGAATACCGGAGCAGGTGCCGGAGCGATGAACGCCATAGGTACGTCGGTGTTTGGCGGGATGGTTACGGGTACTTTCTTGGTTACTTTGTTTACCCCTCTCTTTTATGTAGTGATTGAAAGGACTTTAGGTAAAAGCAAAAAGAGGGAAACGGTGCAGATTAATTCTTTGCCGGAATAAGGAGAAGGTTAAAATGAACGGGAAATTTTTTCTCCTGATTTTTACTATAGCCATTTTATTGATGAATGGATGCACTCTAATTCCTAAATATGAAAAACCGCCAGCTCCGATTCCGGAAGAGTGGCCGAAAGGGGCAGCTTACCAGGAAACTATCGGTCCAACTCCACCAGAAATAAAGTGGCCAGATTTTATCGCTGATGAAAAATTAAAAAAGATCATAGAACAAGCTTTGCGCAACAATCGTGATTTGCGCTTGGCCGCTTTGCAAGTGCAGAAAGTTAGAGCTCTTTATAATATTCAACGCGCCGAGCTTTATCCAACAGTCAGCGCGTCCGGCACGGGAAGTGTGCAAAGGGTACCGGCTGATCTTTCTCCAAAAGGGCACGAGATGACTGCCGAACAATACAGCATAAATTTAGGAATAAGTTCTTGGGAAATAGATTTCTTTGGTCGCCTGCAGAGTTTAAAAAACCAGGCCTTAGAAGAGTATTTGGCTACGGAACAAGCCCGCCGGAGTGCCCAAATCTCGCTCATTTCTGCTGTGGCCACTGCTTATCTCGCCCTGGCTGCTGACCGGGAAAATTTAAAAATTGCCGAGTCTACCTTAGCGACGCAGCAGGATGTTTATAATTTGATTAGGCGGCGTTATGAAGTGGGTATTGCCTCGGAGTTGGAATTACAGCAGGCGCAAACCCAATTAGAGGCGGCGCGAGGGGAGGTTGCCCGCTATACCCAATTGGTGGCTCAGGATGAAAATGCTTTGCACCTTCTGGTGGGTTCACCCCTGCCTAAAGAACTTTTACCAGAGGAGTTGAGTAGGATTAGCCCACCAACGGAAGTTTCTGCTGGTTTACCTTCGGAGGTTTTACTGCGGCGGCCGGACATTCTGGCTGCTGAGCATAGACTCAAAGGGGTCAATGCTTTTATCGGTGCGGCCCGAGCAGCCTTTTTCCCGCGTATCGCTTTGACGACTTCCGTAGGGACGGCCAGTAGCGAGCTTTCGGGTCTCTTTAAGTCCGGCTCGGGCACTTGGAGTTTCCTTCCCCAAATTATCATGCCCATTTTTGACGCGCGTACCTGGGCTGCTTATGAAGCTAGCCAAGTAGAAAGGGAGATCGCTTTGACCCAGTATGAGAAAACAATTCAGGTAGCTTTTAAAGAAGTCGCGGATGCCTTGGCGGTGAAAGGGACCATAGAGGAACGGATTTCCGCCCAGGAATCTTTAGTAAAAGCCCTCCAGGAAACTTATCGGCTGGCCAATTTGCGGTATATGAGGGGGATTGATAGCTATTTGGGCGTGCTCGATGCCCAGCGCGCGCTCTATGCCGCCCAGCAGGGACTGGTCGCTCTCCGCCTGGCCAAAGTAGCTAACCAGGTAAAGCTTTATGCCGTATTGGGAGGGGGAGGGGATTAAAAGATGATAATAAGGAACAGCCACAACGAGGCCCAAAATGGGCAACCATTAAAACCAGATCCCTCTCCTCATGACTTGGCCATAGAAGAGAAGGATCGGACAAGGATGAGTAGAGCATTAGATGATTAAAAATTGAGAATACTACGTTCCAGACAGAATATTTTGATCATGGAAATTGAAAGACCCAGAGAGGATTTTTTGGGCCGCAGCTAACTTTTCTCCAAAAGGATCTTGGCGGAAATTCCTTAACCATTGGCGCATGATCAGCCATCCACCAAATCTGGTAGTGTGATTGACCCAACTCCGGTACCATTTTTCCCATCCCCGCTTTAAATTGGGCAAATAAAAGAAAAGAATTGGAAACCAGAGAATGCTCAAACCAATTTGAAACATGTGGCGCAGCCGGTAATAGCGCCCCATGATTTTGATAAGGGAACTTTGCATTTCTTCAGGAGTCATAGGAGGGTCGGGTAGGAAAAGAGGAAAATTGCCATCATAATATTCCCAGCCTACATACTCGCGGGGAAAGATGCGCTTTTGTCTCAGCAACCTTTGGGTTAATTCCGTTCCGGGCAGCGGAGCAGGGAGTAATACTTGCACGGAATGCAGGCGAGCTTGATTAATAAACCTTTTAAATCTCTTGATGCGCTCTGCAGCAGACATGGTAAATTCAATTCCTTCCGGCATGGGATAACCGAAAATGAACATGCCATGAACAAGAAAGCCAGCCTTGTAAAATTTATGAGCAAGCGTTAGCATTTCTTCAGGCTTCAAGTGCTTACCCATAGCCTTTAGCTCTTCAGCAATGGGAGATTCAAAACCAATGGCTACATAACGGATGCCCGCTTCCCGCATGGCATGGAGTAACTCATCATCACGAGCTTTATCCAGGCGAATTTGCACGGTAATTATAAAACGCTTGTTAATTTTTCTTTGATAATCGCGGAGCAGGTGACAAAGGCGCAGTGTTTCTTGGCGATCTTGGGCAAAAAGGTCATCGACAATAAAAAATTTTTTAGCTCCCCTGGTTTCAAAAAGGATGCTTATTTGTTCAAAAAGTCGCTCTATGGGGGCATAGCGGGGCTGGCCTTTGACTGAACAAAACTCGCAGTTCATTCCGCAACCTCGGACTCGGCCTACGGGATAAATTTTAATTTTGGCGTAGCGAATTAAAGAGAAATCAGGCAGAGGATAAATATCAAAATCTTTAATGGGCGCTCTATCTGGAGTTAAATGTACTTGTTCACCATTTAGGTAAGCTATTCCGGCAATGTCTTGCTTATCTATCTGCCCCTGGTAAGTTTTTAATAACTCTTTTATAGTTTCTTCACCTTCTCCTATCACCACTATATCAACTCCATTATGAAGAGCCTCGGCAATGTTTTCGCCAACAAAGTGTTGACCGCCAGCAATGGTCAAGACGGAAAGATCTTGATAAAAACGGGCGAGTTCATAAAGACGGGGAATTGTGCTCGTTAAACCACCATAAAATCCTACTGTATCCGCTGGTCTTAATTTTTGCAGAGCCTCATGGTCAGGAAGACCATTATTAGTGACTGGACCTGATCTTTGGTAGTTATTTTCATCAATCACTTCCACATCCCATCCCGGCACTTCCCGGGCAACCGTGGCCACGGTCACTGGGCCTAAAGCAGTGGTTTTGCGAGCTATGCGCGAATAAATATTAAATGCCGGATAAGCGGGAATAACAATCCGGAGCCTATACCTTTTTTTATTTTCTTGCTTTGCCCATTTCGCCAAACCACTCATTAAAAACCTCCTCTTTAATAAATCTAAAAATTGCGGCGATGAAATCCGCGCCTAATCCGGGCCTCTTTCACTAAAAGTATCTTCTCCATAAAATTCCTTTTATTTAACATGGATACTGCCTTTTGAGCTTCATGACGAGTGGACATTTCCACGAAGGCAAACCCCCGGGATTGGCCGCTTTGATGATCTTTGGGAATGACAACAGAAACTACATCTCCAGCCTGAGAGAAATGAATTTTCAGGTCTGTTTCCGTTGCCTGAAAAGGAACGTTCCCGACATATATTTTAGTGTTCATATTTTCTCCTGATCTTGGAGGGTTATTTTCTAAATTTGGAAGAGATCCCGAAGTAATGATTTTAACCCCGGGATCTTATACCCGGCATGCTTTTTACAATTTGGTCACATCAATTGCTTGCAAGCCCTTTTTACCTTGGGCGATTTTAAATTCTACTTCATCCCCCTCACGAAGGACTTTAAAACCTTCTTGTTTAATGGATGAGAAGTGCACAAATAGATCTTCACCGCCGTCTTGCGTTATGAATCCAAATCCCTTTTGTTCATTGAACCATTTTACTCTTCCTTTAGGCATTTCTCTTCACCTCCTTTCTTTTTCGGGTTGTATAAGAAGCGGGGAGCTAAAGCAGGAGAATCAAATTAAAAAAGCCGCTTAAGCTTCAAGAGCTTTGCGGCTTTTAATTCCAACCAAAACTCTGGGCAACTTATATAATAATAATATATTACTATGAAATTCCTGTCAAGCTAATTTTTAGCTGATCGTCGACCAGTTTTTAAATTCCAGCATAATTCAGGCGGGAGGGAGAGAGGCCCCCTCCTGCCTGTTTCCTGCTGGCGAGAAATATTAAAACTGTTAGGCGGCCAGAATTTTTAGAAACCTCTGAAAAAGCCCCTCGACATGGAGTTACGTAATTCCTGCCTGCTTCATGCTTCCGCAGCAATGACGAATATCACCCAACGAATGAGCATGTCATTCCCGTGAAAACGGAAATCCAGAAGATTTTGTCTTCAAAAATTTCCTAAAGAATCGCTCATTTTTGGTTATTAAAAAATAAATTTTTCTCTGTGTTTCTCGCGGGATCTGCGAGAAATAAATTTTTTGCTGCGGCCCTGCGGCGCTGAGTCCTCTGTGGCTAATATTAATAAAATAATTCTCTGGGTTCTCAGCTTGCTCGGCGGTGAATCATAATCCCTCCCAACCTCCCTTTAGAAAAGGGAGGATAAACTCCCCTCTTTTCTAAGGAGGGGATGGGGGAGATTATAGGACCCAGATGAACGCAGATTTTCAGGATTAAAATTCTATTTATCTCCTCGATCCTTTAATACATACTTGCAAACCCTTTAAATTTTATTAAGAAAAAAAGATTACTCTCCCAGAGCTCACAGAGCACTCAGAGAAATAAATAAAATTATTAATAAATTTTTTACTCTGTGTTCTCTGTGGGCTCTGCGAGAGATAAATTTTTGGTTGCGGCTTTGCTGCGTGTGCTCT
>CAZAGD010000132.1:0-38075 GCA_964484485.1 uncultured Syntrophaceae bacterium | reverse complement strand
CCACATTCCTCGCCTCATTATTATGCCCCCGTCGGGAATATAATAAATCTTTCCGAGCAACTCGGTAAAACTCGGCAACCGCTCCAATTAAGACATCCAAGGCCGGCGCCAATTCCTTTCGCTGCGGAATTTCAGGATCTTCCCTCCTCAAAAAGCTTCTTCCCCTTACCCAAGCCCTAAACTTCTCCGACCCCAAAAAAACCGACCAGCGCTTCCGCGAAAAAAACTGCTGTAATTCCTTGCTATCCTCCTGAAAAACAAATTCACGATAAGCTTCCATACTTGCCGACGAGCTGGCCGCAAGCATCTCCAAAACCGGCGCCTTATAAAGCCACTTCCATTTGGAACTCTCAGAAAGGTACCCTAAATGACTGCTCCAGGGATAATCATCCAAAGTCTCCGTCAACCCCGCCTTTAAAGGATTACGATGAATATAACGGACCAGTTGAAGAAGATAGGCATCAGCTTCGATGAGCAGCGCCTTATATCAGGCTCGAGGCGGCGATTAAATATTTAAGTGTACACACCATCGATATGTCGCATACATCGCGAAAGGTTCGCATGGGGGTCTGGAATAAAAGATTGTAGTGATTGGATAGAAGACAATAAGCGGCAACCCGAAAATACAGACTTCCCCCGCCTCTTGAATGGTTTGGAGAAAGGTCTGGTAATCCCTTGCCTCCCGAAAAATCGATTCTACCCGCCGCCCCCCGGTTCAGGAAATGATACCATGCCTCAAGAAATTCAATCTGCAGCGGCCGAGACATGCGGCCACTTTACCCAAAAATAAAAATGAGTCAAGAGCAGATTTGACCCCTTTTCCCCTCTTGTCGCTACTGCGTGAAAAGGAGGTTGTTGCCCCCAACCGCTCTTCATATACTTTCCTAGGAAGTGTCTCTGTTTTTAGTCAAAGAATTTGATTACGGATTATGAACTCATTTATAATTCTTGAAGTTCTGGGAGTCTCATGAAATAATACAGCTGTTTTATGAAATTGGGTTATTCTCTTACCCGTTAAAAAAAGGAGCTGATTCAAAATGATTGTTTTACATGGAGGGGTATTTGAAAGGGATTTATTTATCTGGGGAGAGGTTCCTCTGGATGCCGATCACCCAGTACCAAAAAAGGGGAGGAAAAGGGGATTGATATTTCTTCCCTATGATGCTGGATTTGAAAAATTATCTTCTGCTTTAAGGGAGGCGGGATTAAGGATTAAAACGAGTAAGAAGTCTTTTAAGACGATGATCATATGGCTTCCCACCCGAAATGGCTCTCCTTCTATTTCGAGTGAAATGATTGGGGAGACTTTAGAGGCTTCTCTACCCGAAACCTTTTCTCCCTGGCAAATCACCGCACTCAAATTATCACCAGAAGGAGTGGTAGAGCTGTTATGCCAATCAGTGGGTAAGAGGATTCTTGCTCCAGGGATTATTCTTGGAAGGGATTTGGTCTTCTGGACGAGGGTTTTACAGTTTTCGGGTGCCCTTATAGCGAAAGAGCAGTTTATTCCTACCATTGAAAGGGGTTCCAAATGTTTTTTTGCCCGGTGGGAGCCCATATTTTGGGGGAATGATTCTATTAGGCTTTCGAACCTTGCTAAGGCGATGCCAGGCGTATGTCGTGCCTTAAGCAACGAAGCGGATTTTCCTCCAAAGACTATTCCCCTCATTGTTCTTAAAGATTTTATAACCATAATGATTGATTCAATCATCCGGTTAGGGTTTAAGGAAGAGCAGCCCAGGAGAAGAAAGTTTGCTTGGGAATCGATCCATGATCAATGGCTGCATAATTTATTATTAAGCTCCTCTTCACTTAAGGGGGATCAGAAGGAGCTCTCAAAATTTCTTCAACAGGTTGAGGATTGGCGGAGACCGCTGGCCATTTCTATGAGAGCTCCTGTGCGGCTCTGTTTTCGGATTGAAGAGCCTGATGGAGAGAGGATCGTAGGGGAGGAAAATAATAAAGAAAGAGAGAGGTGGTATGTTCGGTATCTTCTTCAGTCCATTCGAGATCCAAGTTTAATTCTTTCGGCCGGAGACGTTTGGAAAGAAAGCTATCCTTCCTTTATAAGGGAGGGTTTTAATCTCCATGAATACCTGCTTCTTTCTCTTGGTCAGGCTTCAAGCATTTGTCCTTATGTGGAAAAGAGTTTGAGAGCGGCTAAGCCAGTGGGATATGAGATTGATGTTGAAGGAGCTTACGAATTTCTTACTCAGAAGGCAAAGCTTTTTGAACAGTGGGGATTCGGAGTGATGTTACCTTCATGGTGGACTGATAAAGGGACAAAGCTCCGTTTTACGGCCCGGGCCAATGTTAGAACACCGAAGATGAAGGGTATAAGTGGGCTTTCGCTCAATGAGATCGTTCAGTTTGATTGGGAAATCTCTCTTGGGAAGGAAACTCTTTCCTATGAAGAGCTTCAGAACCTTGCCCGGCTTAAGGCTCCATTGATTAAGATAAGGGGGCAGTGGGTTGAGGTAAATTCAGAGGAGATTAAGGCGGCATTAGAATTCTGGAAAAAGAAGAGGACAGGGAAGACAACCCTTCGAGAGGTTATTCGGATGGCCCTTGATGGAAGGAGTCTTTTAGGGGGTATCGCTCTAGAAGGGATAAGGGCAGAAGGTTGGGTTGAAGATCTTATTTCTAAGCTTTGTGGTCATAGGAGTTTTGAGGAATTACCGAAGCCAGAGGGTTTTCAGGGGGTTCTAAGACCTTATCAGGTTCGAGGTTATTCATGGCTTTCATTTCTCAGGGACTGGGGATTTGGGGCTTGTCTGGCAGATGATATGGGTCTGGGGAAGACCATTCAGACCCTTACCCTGATTCAGCGGGATTGGGAATCGGGTAAGAGAAGACCTGTTCTTCTTATATGTCCGACTTCGATTGTTAATAACTGGAAGAAGGAGGTCTTGCGATTTACTCCTGAGCTTCCAGTTCTGATCCATCATGGAGCGGAGAGAAAGAGAGGGGAAGAGTTTAAAGAGGCTGCCCAGAGGCATGCTCTTGTCATTTCGAGTTATGCACTTCTGAATCGGGACTTTGAAATGTTCAAGGAGATTGATTGGGGTGGCATAGTTTTGGATGAGGCTCAGAATATCAAGAATCCAGAGACGAAGCAGTCAAGGGCAGCAAGGTCTTTGCGAGGGGAGTATCGGATTACCCTTACCGGGACACCGGTTGAAAACAGTGTGGGGGATCTCTGGTCAATCATGGAATTTCTCAATCCGGGTTTTCTTGGGAATCAGGCAGAGTTTAAGAGAAATTTCTTTATTCCCATTCAGGCCGCTCGAGATCCTGAAGCGGCAGAGAGATTGAGACGTCTCACAGGCCCATTTATCCTGCGGAGGCTTAAGACCGATAAGAACATTATTACTGATCTTCCGGAGAAGGTGGAGATGAAGGTTTTTTGTAATCTAACCAAGGAGCAGGCATCCCTTTATGAGGCGATTGTGAATGAGACAATGGGAAGAATTGACGAAAGCGAGGGGATAGAAAGGAAGGGTCTGGTTTTATCGACGATCATGAAGTTAAAGCAGGTTTGTAATCATCCGGCTCAGTTCCTGGGAGATAATTCGAAGATCCCCGGGCGATCGGGAAAGCTGGAAAGGCTGAAGGAGATCGTCGAGGAAATGATGGAGGTGGGGGATCGTGCCCTTATCTTTTCCCAGTTTACAGAGATGGGGGCAATTCTTAAGAGGTATCTGGAGGAGATCTTTGGCTGTGAGGTTCTTTTTCTTCACGGAGGGGTGGAGAAGAAGAAGAGGGATTGGATGATCGAACGGTTTCAATCGGAAGAGAATGGTCCCCATCTGTTCATCCTCTCTCTTAAGGCAGGTGGAACGGGTCTTAATCTCACCAAAGCCAATCAGGTGGTCCATTTTGATCGCTGGTGGAATCCAGCGGTTGAAAACCAGGCCACGGATCGCACTTTTCGGATAGGTCAGAAAAGGAATGTCATGGTTCATAAATTCATCTGTGCCGGAACATTTGAGGAAAAGATTGACGAGATAATCGAGAAGAAGAAAGAAATTGCGGATAGGGTGATTGGGACAGGCGAGGCCTGGCTTACGGAACTATCTACGGATGAACTTAAAGACCTCTTCACTTTAAGAAGAGAGGCGATTGGAGATTAATATGGGTCGGTGGGGTTACTATTATAAGCCCTCTGTTCCCCTTAGGGCAAAAGGAGGGATTAAGGCCCAGTCAAAAAGGGGAAGTTTTGGGGAAAGTTGGTGGGCAAAGCGTTGGATTTCTGTGCTTGAAGGTTTTCATATTGGCGCGAGATTGGGTCGTGGTCGTTCTTATGCGAGAAGTGGGCAGGTTCTATCCATTGAGGTTGGGAAGGGTGAGGTGAAGGCAAAGGTTCAGGGATCGAGACCTAAACCTTATAGTGTAAAGATTGAGACCAAGATGCTTAGGCCAAAGGATTGGGAAAAAATTGTTGCGATCCTTTCTAAAGAGGCCATCTTTATGGCAAAGCTCTTAACGGGTGAGATGCCCAAAGATATTGAGGAAGTATTTGAGAAGGCCTCTATATCTCTTTTCCCGGAAAGTGGGAAAGATTTAAAAACCTCTTGTTCATGTCCGGACTGGTCAAATCCATGTAAACATATTGCCGCGGTCTACTATCTTCTTGGAGAAGAGTTTGATAGGGACCCTTTTTTAATCTTCAAATTACGGGGCTTGGAGAAGGAAGAATTGATAGGAATGCTCAGGGCCAAGGAGAATAAGGGCAGGACAAGAGAGATAGAATCAGAGACATTATCGTCTCGAGAGGAAGAGCAACCCTTGCCGATTGAGAGAGAGAAATTCTGGAATGGGGAGGCTATCAATGATGACTTCTTTGGAGAGGTTTCCATCCCAGAGGTGCACGGAGCCCTTCCTAAGAGGCTTGGGAGTTTCCCCTTCTGGAGGGGGAAGGAGAATTTTCTGGATGCAATGGAGAAAATCTATGCAAATTCTTCTCCCATTGGGTTGAATCTTTTTTTGGGTGAGGCAAAATAAGCCGAAGCTAAAGATTTTCATCTACAAAAATAAAGATAATAAATAAAGGATCAAAAAGGAGTTTCTTTTTAAAAGAGGGGTAGGGCGAATTAATCTCCTCTTTGCCCTCTTTAGAAAAGAGGGAAAAAATTTATACCTTAAGCCAATGATTTTGGAAAAGTGAGCAACTGTTGGTCTTTTCCCTTGCTCTAAAAGTAAATTCTTGCTTAAATGGTTTTTATAGGAAAGTGGCTAATAAAAGATTTTTATTATTTTGACAGCCCATGCATGAATTATCTATAACCCAAAGCATCTTAGAGATAGCTCTTGATTATGCGCAGCGGAATCGGGCCCAAAAGATTCTGGAGGTCCACCTGCACATAGGCGAGATCAGTGACTTTGAAGATGAATGGTTGCAGCGTTATTTTGACTTTCTCAGCAAAGATACGATAGCTGCGGGGGCTAAAGTGAGGATTGAGCGAATCCCCGCTAAAGGCCAATGCGCCAAATGTCTTACCGTTTTCCCCATAGATAAGACCACCTGGCATAATAAATGTCCCGCTTGCGGAGAAGAGAATTGGGAACTTATCTCCGGGCGAGAATTTAGAGTGGAAGCCTTAGAAGTTATCTAAATTTCCAGGATGGAAAATAATGCTAAGCCTGAGCTGTTGGTTGGGTTTTGCCCAACATGCGCCGTAATTCTTCTCCTTGAACAATTTCTTTTTCCAGAAGGAGTTTAGCTAAAGCATCCAGCGTTTCCCGCCGCTCGGAAAGAATCTGTTTAACTCGTCTGTGCGCCTCTTCCATCACCCGGGATATTTCTTCATCAATCTCGGCCGCTTTAGCTTCGCTGTAGGTTTTAGTGGGCGTAAAGCTTTCCGGCAAAAACATGGGGCGCCGTTCCCGCTCGTAAGTTACCAAGCCTAAGCGGTCACTCATCCCGTATTCCGTAACCATGGCCCGGGCAATATCAGTGGCTCTCTGTAAATCACTTTGAGCGCCCGTGGACATCTCGCCAAAGACTATTTCTTCCGCTACCCGGCCGCCTAAGAGCACGGCAATCCGATCTAAAAGTTCGGAACGGGTCATCAAATAGCGGTCTTCGGTCGGTTGTTGTTGGGTATATCCTAAAGCCGCAATTCCGCGCGGGATAATGGAAATCTTATGGACCGGATCGGCGTATTGAACACATTCAGCCACGATGGCATGGCCCGATTCATGGTAGGCTACAATCTCCTTCTCCCGCTGGTTCATCATTCTTTTCTTCTTTTCTAAGCCGGCGATCACCCGATCGATAGCCTCATCAAATTCTTCTGGACCAACCATTTCTTTGTTCTTTCTGGCGGCCAGCAATGCTGCTTCATTAACCAAATTGGCCAGATCAGCGCCTACAAATCCTGGAGTTCGCGCGGCAATTTTGTGCAAGTCAACTTCTGGTGATAATTTGACATTGCGCGAATGAATTTTCAAAATAGCTTCCCGTCCATTGATGTCGGGACGATCTACTAAAACCTGGCGATCAAATCGTCCTGGTCGTAAAAGAGCCGGGTCCAAAATCTCGGGCCGGTTAGTAGCCGCCATGATAATTACGCCTTTATTCGATTCAAACCCATCCATTTCGACTAAAAGCTGGTTCAAAGTCTGCTCTCTTTCATCATGTCCACCCATGACATTGATGCCCCGGGCTTTTCCCAAAGCATCCAACTCATCAATAAAAATAATACAAGGAGCATGCGCCGTGGCCTGCGAGAAGAGATCTCTTACTCTGGCCGCCCCTACTCCGACGAACATCTCCACAAATTCTGAACCACTGATACTAAAGAAAGGTACTTTAGCTTCCCCGGCAACGGCTTTCGCCAGAAGGGTTTTCCCTGTTCCCGGTGGGCCCACCAGGAGGACGCCTTTGGGAATTCTTCCTCCCAAACGGCGAAATTTTTCCGGATTTTTTAGAAACTCCACCACCTCTTGCAATTCTTCCTTAGCTTCGTCTATTCCGGCCACATCGGCAAAGGTTACCTTAGTCTCATCCTCGGCATAAAGCTTAGCTTTACTCTTGCTAAAAGACATTACTCCATATCCGGGCCCCATCCTCTTTATGGCGTAACGCCAGATCAAAAAGAAAATACCTAAAGGGATAATCCAAGAGAAAAGATTGCTGAGAAATTTGCTTTGGTAAAGACCGGAATAATTTACTTTCCGCTCGTCCAGTTCTTTAATCAGATTGGGGTCCTCAACCCGCACGGCCATAAATTCTCGATCCCGCCCTCCCTCTCTCCCTTTAATTGTCCCGGTGATCGTCTCCGGCCCAATAACCACGTTGGTTATTTGCCCCTCAGCCAAATATTGTTTGAACTTACTGTAAGAAATTGTCTCTACCCGGGGGGAAAGAAAATACTGTTGCAGCAAAGTCAAAATGAGAAAGACAATCAGGAAATACCAAATACTGAAATGAGCTTTGGGAGGAAGAGATTGCTTTCTCTTCTCGTATTCTGGCGCTTTAAACAAAGAGCTCAGCTTTTCTTTAAATTTTTCTTCATGTTTTTGCTCATTGTCCGCCATATAAATTTCTCCTCCGGTATCTTTTCTCTATTTTTTCTCTCGGCCAAGAGATTTTTAGACATTGGGTTATGGGATGTAATTAAGATTTAATCTCCGCCAGCGTTTTCTCTATCTCCTCGGCCACGATTAAATCCGTAGCTTCTCCCCTTTCTTTTAGCCTATTTATTATCTTTTTTCTGTCTTCCACAGATTTATTCTGGGCAAATTTAAATTTGCCCACCATCTCTTCCACTCGCAAACCATAAACCCCAGTGGCCGGAAGAATTTTAGCATAAAAGGGATCATGAGGAGTGATCTTTCGGTACCGCCCTTCTGGTTGATATTTAGCCATTAATTTATTTAGCACTTTACATTTTTCATCAAGGTCTATAAACGAACTGACTCTCCCCCGCACAATCACGGACTTAAAAGTGCTGGTTGCTGCCGTAGCATTATCTTCGGCCGCAAAATAAGAAGGAATGTACAAAGGAATCAGTACTGCCGCAAATACCGCACGCGAATCTTGCTGCAAACAATGGAAGCGCTCGCCGGCCACGGCTCCATGCCAATAGATCCAACCATCTTCATACACAAAATTTAAAGGAGTTATGCGCGGCCATCCGTCAGCCCCATTGAAGGATAGGTATCCTACAGAGACTTTATTAAGCACCTCCTCGATAAGCTGACGTTCTTTAACTTCGAATTCTTTCCTTCTCACTTTCCCTCCTGTGCCCAACTTTTTGCTGCCCAAATTTATGGAGAGGAAACTATTTCGGGGTCACTACAAGAACCACACTCCGTTTGTCCTCACCAAACCGGACCTCAATACTTCCTTTCTTTTCATCGTTTATTTCCTCTCTCCTAAAGATAAGTTATAATACCATACATGCCAGATCAGGAAAACAGAGAATTGCGCCAAATTATATTAAATCGCCTTCAGAGCGAGGGTCCTATTACCTTTGCGGATTTTATGGAAACGGTCCTTTATCATCCTCAAGAAGGATATTATTATTCCTCCCGGGAAAAAATTGGTGCCCAAGGCGACTATTACACCAGCCCTTATTTACACCCTATATTCGGCCATCTTCTGGCCAGACAAATGCGGCAAATGTGGCAAATTCTTGATTATCCTTCTCCTTTTTGGGCGGTGGAGATCGGAGCTGGTAAAGGGCTACTCTGCACTCATATTCTCCATTATTGCCAAAAGTACTTTCCCGAGCTTTACCAAGAATTAAACTACCTGATCTTGGAGAAGAGTCCTTTTTTTCAGAAAGAACAGAGGAAACTTCTGGAAAATTTTTTCGCGGCGGGGAAAGTGCAACAAACATCCCTCGAAGCTCTTCTAAAAGAGGCCAGGCAAATAGTTGGCTGCATCTTTTCCAATGAATTAATTGATTCCTTTCCTGTCCACCTCATCTGCCAAGAAGAAGGCAAACTCCGCGAAATTTTTGTTGACTATGATGGACAAAATTTTGTGGAAGTCTGCGCCAACCCAAGCACCCCTTTATTGATTGAATACATGCAAAGTTATGCCTCTCCTCTTACCGAAGGTCAAAGAGCCGAAGCGAATTTAAAAGCTTTAAATTGGCTGGGGGAAATAGCCTTAATTTTAAAAAGAGGCTTTTTGATAACTATTGATTATGGGTACGAAGCGGAAGAGCTTTATCATCCTACGCGACGGGACGGTACCCTCCTCTGCTATTATCGGCATACAACCTCTACCAATCCTTATGTGCGTTTGGGATATCAGGATATAACAGCGCACGTAAATTTCAGCGCTTTAATAAAAAAAGGGGAGACCTTAGGCCTCCGGAAGAACGGGTTAATAGAACAATATAAATTTTTAGCTGCTTTGGGCCTTTTGCGGGATTTGGAAAATTTGGAAGTAAATCGTTACCAATTTTCGGCGCCGGAATTTTTAAAACAAAAATTGGCCATGAAGAGTTTCCTCGTGCCCGGAGGAATGGGCACGCTTTTCAAAGTGCTTATCCAAAGTAAAGGAGTAGAAGAAGCTAATCTAATCGGACTCCAAGATATATTTGCCTCCCCTTCCCGATTAAAGAAAATGCTGGCTACTGATCAGTCTTAATATTCCTCAAAATTTTTTTACTCACTTCTAACCTCTCCTTTCTGCGAGTGGTTTATAAAACCTTTGCCATGACGAAGAGAAATTACTATAAAATCTCCCCTTTGCCCCCTCTGGAGTTATTACTCGGAGCAATTAAATATTTACAGTTATTACTCTTATCTTCCTCCATGCTCTGGCTTTATCGGCTTGCCCCAATGAAATTGTATCGTAATTGCCCATAAGAAATGAAACCCAATGCGGCAAGGCACAAGCCCTTGCCCTACATTTGAGGTTTTTTAATTTCTCGTAGGGCAAGCCCTTGGGGCTTGCCGAACCCCGCATTAAGATATCGTTTATTTTATGCTTCCATTAATAAAAGGGGGGAAAGGGGAGTGTTAAGGTAAGAGGGATCTCACCTAAATAGAATTTTTTCTTGAATTCTGCATTCAAATCAGGCTAAATTAAACCATACATTTTTAAGCGCAGGAACCGTAGTAGAGACAGGAGGGCTTACAATGAAGGCCCCATGGAGAGTTTTAGTTAGTGATAATATCTCACCAGAAGGGAGAGCTATTTTAGAGCAAGCTCCAGGAATAGAGGCCGATATTAGAACAAAAGTCCCCGCCGAGGAATTGAAGAGGATAATCAAAGATTATCATGGCCTGATTGTGCGCAGCGCGACTAAAGTAACGGCGGAAGTAATTGCTGCTGCCCCAAATTTGCGGGTTATCGGGCGAGCCGGCACAGGAGTGGACAACATTGATCTGGATGCTGCTTCTAAGAAAGGTATCGTAGTTATGAATACTCCTGGCGGCAATACCCTTTCGGCTGCTGAACATACAATTTCATTGCTCCTCTCTTTGGCCCGGCATATTCCCCAGGCCACAGCTTCGGTAAAAGCTGGCCAATGGGAGAAAGAACGGTTTATGGGTACAGAAGTCCAGGGGCAAACCTTAGGAATTATTGGCTTAGGAAGTATTGGGTCGGTTGTGGCCAGGCTGGCCGAAGGGTTGGGGATGAAAGTAATCGGTTACGATCCTTATTTATCAGCCGAAGTGGCCGCCAAGAGGAAAGTGGAAATGGTCACTTTGGATGAACTCTTGGCCAGGTCTGACTTTATTACTGTGCACACTCCCTTGACCTCTACCACCAAAGGCTTAATTAATGCCACTGCCATGGAAAAGATGAAAAAAGGAGTGCGGCTTATTAATTGTGCCCGCGGAGGGATTATCGAAGAAAAGTCCCTTTATGAAGCTATCACCAAAGGGAAAGTTGCTGGAGCAGCTTTGGATGTTTTTGAAAAAGAACCTCCCGGAGCTAATCCGCTCTTGGAATTGGATCAAGTGATCTGCACTCCCCATTTAGGAGCTTCCACCACCGAAGCCCAAATAAAAGTATCTATAGCTATTGCTCAGCAAGTAGTAGAATATCTGCTCCAAGGAACAGCCCGCAATGCCGTTAATCTACCTGCCGTTAGCCCGGAAACCTTAGCCCTTCTTTCTCCTTATCTTACTTTGGCTGAAAAGATTGGTAAATTTCAGGCGCAGATAAGCTCAGGTAGAATGCAAGAAGTATACATTACCTATAGCGGGCAAGTAGTGGATATGGATACCACGCTGATCACTATGTCTTTATTAAAAGGATTATTAGATCCCATTATCGAAGAAAAGGTAAATTATGTAAACGCCCCCATTTTGGCCAAGGAAAGAGGGATAAAAGTTAAAGAAGCAAAAAGTAGAGAAGCCGAAGATTTTACTACTTTGCTAACAGTCCAATTACATACTGATGCTGGCCAAAATACGGTGGCGGGCACCCTCTTTGGGAAGAATGAACCCCGTTTTGTGCGCATCAATAAATTCGTAACCGAAGCTATTCCCGAAGGCAATATTCTCTTCATTCACAATCAAGATAAACCTGGGGTGATTGGTAACTTGGGCAGTCTTTTGGCTGCCCACCAGATCAACATTGGCCAGATGCATTTAAGCCGCGATAAAATTGGGGGAACAGCTATCTCTTTAATCCATGTAGATGAAAAAGTTTCTCCAGAAGTCTTGCAGGCCCTCTTAAAGCTTCCGCATATCTTATCCGCCATTCAAGTCGAATTATGAGCCCTAACGATATGATTAGCGAAAAAGGAGGATTAAAAAATGGCCCGAGAAAGGTTAGTCGTCATTGGTGGAAATGCGGCCGGGATGAGCGCCGCCGCGCAGGCCCGTCGCCAAAGTCCAGATTTGGATATTATAGCTTTTGAACAAAGCCCGCATACTTCTTACTCCGCTTGAGCTATTCCTTACTATCTCGGCCAGGTGGTCGATGACTGGCACCTTTTAATAGCCCGTTCTCCCCAGGCTTTCCGAGAAAAACAAGGAATAGATGCCCGCGTGGGCCAAAAAATTTCCGAGATCGATTTAAGGAAAAGCCAGGTCTTAGCGGAAGATTTAAACACAGGCAAAACTTATTGGGAACCTTTTGACCAACTACTAATCGCCACAGGAGCCACTCCTATTCGTCCGTCGCTTCCCCATATTAATGCTCAAGGAGTATATACACTAAATACGTTACAAAGTGGCTTAGAGCTCCGCCAAGCCTTGGATGAAAAGAACCTAAAGCATATCGTCATTATTGGCGGGGGTTATATTGGCTTAGAAGCTGCTGAAAACTTCGCCCGCCGCCACCTGGATATTACTATTGTTGAAAAGATGCCCCAGCTTATGAATACCTTAGACGCTGATATGGCAGCGCTGCTTATTAAACCTTTAAATGCCGCCGGGATAAAAATTTATTTAAATGAAGCTCTAAAAGCCATTGAAACTTCTTCTGGAGAAGCCCGGGCCGTGGTCACTGAGCAAAGAACTCTTCCTGCCGACTTAATCCTCTTAGGCTTGGGAGTGCGGCCAAATTCTTCCCTGGCCGCGGCCGCCGGCATTCCCATTGGAAAAACCGGCGGAATAAAAGTAAATGAGCAGATGAAAACAGAAATAGAAAAAATCTGGGCCGCGGGAAATTGCGCGGAAACTTTTCATTTGGTAAGTCGCCGGCCCTTTTTTGTAGCCTTAGGGACTGTGGCCAATAAGCAGGGAAGAATCGCCGGCCTCAATATTGCCGGCGGCCAGGCCACTTTCCCCGGAGTGGTAGGCACAGCCATGGTCAAAGTATGTGATTTAGAAGTGGCCCGCACAGGTTTGCAAGAAAGAGAACTTCAAGAGTTAGGCTTAGCTTATGTCTCTGCTAAAATTGAGGCCCAAACCAAGGCGCGCTATTTTCCGGGGACGCAACCCATTACCGTGAAAATTTTTGCGGAGAAGGGGAGTGGTCGTCTTTTAGGAGGACAAATCGTAGGCGGCGAAGGAGCGGGCAAACGGATTGATACCATAGCCACTGCTCTACATGCTGGGCTTAATGTAGAAGATTTTCTTAACCTTGATCTGGGTTATTCGCCGCCTTTTTCTCCGGTGTGGGATCCAGTCCTAATAGCGGCCCGACAATTAGTTCATCAAGTTTGAGAAAGTTTCCAGAAATAGTCACGTTTTACTTGCTCCCTTTAATAATCTGAAGGGATTTTACCCGACGATTTAAGGAAAAGAAAAATTCTTTTAGAAGGGGAAAGATTAACAAAATTCAGGCCAAAATTTTTTGCTGGGCAAACTCCGGATAAATTTTTTCTAATTTTGCCCGTACGGTTGTCCGCAAAGTTTGCAATTCCTTATCTGTGGGAGAAAGGGTTATGGTTAGAGACGAAGGTATTTCTAAAGGAAAGCCCGTATTCTCCAGCACATCTGCCACAGTAATCCCAGGATGAAGAGACTCTAAATACCATTTTTTGTTCGTCCTATCCCATCCTAATATGGCCTTAGGAGTTACTACTTTGGTCGGGCCGCCCGGCCGATAAACTCGCGCAGAAGTAATTCCCGGGGCCGTAACAAAATCTACTTTCTCCACAAAAGTGCGCCGCGTGTGTTCTGTACGAAAGAGAATTACCCGGCGAGCCATATAATAAAGCATGGCCGAGCCATAAGCTCCGGGAAGCCGCATCTTTGGTGCCTGATAATCTCCTAATACATGCAAATTAATGTTTCCAAGGCTATCAATTTGCAGACCACTTAAAAAGAACAGGTCCAGCTCTCCTCGCTGGGCCAAGAAATGTAATTCACTGCTTCCGCCCAAGAAAGGATGGTATTCTTTGCTACCTAAGATGATGATGGTAGCTTGAGGAGCATGGAGCTGTTCGGCCAATAGACAGCCAGCTGCCGGAATTGGAGAAGCAGCTCCTACCCCAACCGTTTCCAAGTTGCGGACTTCGCGCGAAATAATAATGGCCATCAATTCTTCAGGCGTATAGGCCAGATGCGCTTCTTTCATAATTTCTCCTTTTGCCCGGGAGCTAACCAGCCCACTTTTCTAAAATATTCTTCTTCGCTATTAGTGGACCAAATATATTTTTTTAGATAATCATGAAAAGACTCTTCCGTGGCCGCGGAGACCAAATACTCTTGGAGGTGATCTTTATCCACGCCATATAGTGTTCCGCAAGAGCCGGGATGAGCGCCTCCAGGACAAAGTACTACAGCGTCGACATCAAGAGCCGGCAAAAAAGTATTGGGATAAGCATCCCGGGGAGTAAGTTCTTGAGGGATAATTTCTTCCGCAGTAACGATCACTCGCCGGGCAGCGCGAGCCAGCATTAAATCATCTCGCGGCCCAAAAGTTAGGGCATTTCCCCAGGGATCAGCCTGCAGAGCATGGAAAACTGCCACCTCTGGGCGGATGGGTTGAGCAATTACCACTTCTTCCTCGGGATTAAAGGGATTAATTTCGACCTTGAGATCCGGCCGAAATTTGAGTAAATCGCTATCCAAAAGTCCGCGCACGGCGATGAAGGGCAAGCCTAATGATCCAGCCTGGACCATGGAGTACATTACGCCTCACGTATTATCTTTCATTTTTATTGCTTGTTTTTTTATTGCTCTTTGAAAATTTGGCGCTGGTCCATAATCCCCCAGAGAGCAGTAGCATGTTTCATATTCTGCCACTACTCCTGCGCCTAACAATAGATCGGCATATAGTCCTCCGCCAGGAAGGGTGGCTATCTTTAATTTCTTTACTCCTTGGCGCAATAATTCTCGGGCAAAAGACATTGGGCCACTCTCTAAGAACTGAGAGCTAAAGCCTAAAAGATCTCCTTCCCGTACCCAGGCCACGGCTTCCTTTAAAGAAATTAATTTTTCTTTCATGGGCCTGTATCCTCCTCTTTCTTTTCTTTATGCATATAACTATTATTTTATTTTTGGTCTGTCAAGTTATTTGGTGACTGACTTTCGATTATTTTTTGATACCTAAGCTGAACGATTTTTGTCAAAAAATCTACGTTTACTAATTAGGGCAAGCACCAAATGGGGGCGCGGGTTGTTTCGAACTGCGCTCGCTACGCGCCCCGCCATGCCGATGGAGAATCGCTCAACTTTGGTGATAAATATTTAATCTGGCTTAGGTGGGGCAAGGAGGATGAAATTAAAAACGGCTTGCTTAATTGGTTTTTTTAAAATATATTTTGGTTTGGAAAGATTTTTAAAAATAGAAAGGAGAAAAAAATGAGCGAATATTTTTACGCCCTCGATGCCCGCAAACATTACCAAGACTTGCGCGAAGCTCAAAGCGACATGTTCCAAGCTTTCGTTAACTTTAATGCTGCTGTATTTGAAAAAGAAAGTGCTCTCTCCCGAAAAGTTAAGGAATTAATTGCCGTGGGGGTGGCGCACACTACGCAGTGTCCTTATTGCATTGAAGCCCATGTAAAAGCTGCCCAAAAAGCAGGCGCCACAGACCAGGAAATTGCTGAGGCCATCTTTGTAGCTGCTGCTTTGCGCGCCGGGGGAGCTTTTGCTCATGCCACTATTTCTATGGGCGTACTGAAAAAATCTGCATGAATTTATCCTCATTTTACTCTTTATTTAAACGGCATATTCCCTGCCTTTTCTGCCCCAAAATAAGCTTATGAGGTATAGGGAAGAAGAGATTTTATGGGCGAATATCTAGCACCACGGATCATTCCTCGATCAGCTCATACACTCTCTCGCAAATTAATTGACCCAGAGGCCTTGAAGGTTCTTTACCGCCTCCACAACCATGGTTTCAAAGCTTATTTGGTTGGCGGTTGTGTCCGGGACCTGCTTTTGGGCAAAACTCCTAAGGACTTCGACGTAGCTACCGATGCCCATCCCCACCAAGTCCGCAAATTATTCCGCAATTGCCGCTTAGTGGGCCGGCGCTTTCGGTTAGCTCAGGTCTATTTTCGCGGGGGCAAGATAATTGAAGTTTCTACTTTTCGGCGGCGCGGAGAAGTGGCCGAGGACCAAAATATTCCCGAGACTAATAATTCTTTTGGCACGCCGGCGGAAGACGCTTATCGCCGCGATATTACCATTAATGGCATTTTTTACAACCTGGCTGATTTTTCCTTAATTGATTATGTGGGCGGCTTGGCAGATCTGCGCCAGGGATTAATTCGCTGTATAGGAGACCCAGAAGAAAAGTTTACCAGCGACCCTGGGCGCATGATGCGCGTTATCCGCCATGCCGCCCGGACAGGGTTTACTATCGAAGAAAAAACCTATCAAAGCTTGGTCAGGCATGCGCGTAAATTGAGTTTTTGTTCGCCAGTTCGGGTCCGCGACGAATTCTTGCGGGAATTAAAAGAAGGATCCGCTCAAGCATCTGTAAAACTTATGATAGAAACTGGCCTGCTCTTTGTTCTTTTCCCTTCTCTGATTCTTCCTTTATCAGAAAATGGGCGGCATGAATTATTTCTAAGAATCCTGCAAGCGCTCGATCAATTTATTTCTTCTGGCCGAAGAGCCAATGACGATCTTTGTTTAGCGGTCTTCTTGGCCCCTTTTGCGGACTACTTTTGCCCTCCAGAGCGGTTCCCACCTGGCCGGGCCGGACAGGTTCTTTATCAGCAAAAGATCAAAGAATGGCTAAACGAAACTTTAGGACCATGGGAGTTTAATGAACAAACAAAAGATCAGATCAGCCGCTGGCTAAGTCTACAAAGAATTTGCCGTAGTTTCGCTGGGGGTGAAAAAATTCCTTTCCGCCTGCGATGCAAAAAATTTTTTAAGCAAGCGCTCAAATTATACAATCTAATAAATTTTCCTTAAATTTATAAGGGCAGGCCAGAGGCAGGCCAGAGGCAGGCCGGGGAGGCAGGCATGAATGAAGAAGCATCGGCGGGAGAAGAAGAAGTTCAAAATCGACCAACGATTTTCCGCAAAGGGGGGCGGATCGTTAAGCTAATCAATATGAATAAGCTTTTAAATCCGCCCGCACCAATGGAAGAGCCACTGCCTCATGATTCTGAATGAATGCCTGCCTCTGGCCTGCCTCTGACCTGCCTCTGACCTTTTCTCGCTATGACGACACGGTCACCCTTGGGGAGATTATTGAGGGAATTACAGTTGCCATTAAAAATGGATTTATGTTATATAGTTATTGGAGGAGATGAGGAGGATTTATGAGAAATAAACGCTGGGCTATGCTCATTGATCTGCGTCGTTGCATCGGCTGCCATACTTGTTCTCTGGCCTGCAAAGCGGAATTTTCTGTCCCTTTAGGATGCTACCGCACTTGGGTGAAACAGATTGAGAAAGGGCGCTATCCTTACGTGCGCCGAGCATTCTTGCCCATCGTTTGCAATCACTGTGAAAGGCCCATTTGCTGCACGGTCTGTCCGGTTAACGCTACCTATAAACGCCCCGAGGATGGTATTGTGATGATCAATCCTCATCGCTGCATAGGTTGTCGTTACTGTATGGCCGCTTGCCCTTATAATGTGCGTTTTATAAATCCCCGGTTTAATATCGTCGAGAAGTGCGATTTTTGTCATAAACGTCTGGAGCGGGGTCTCTTGCCGGCCTGTGTGGAAGCTTGCCCTACCAATGCCTTAATTTTTGGCGATCTCCATGATCCTAATTCGGATATTTCTCGCTTGGTAGCTACTTCCCCTGTGCAAGTGATCAAGCCCGAAATGGGTACCTATCCGCAAACTTTTTATATTGATTTAGATGTAGATATTGTGGCCGCTAAATGAGGAAATGAAAAATAGGAAAGACGCCCAATTGGGAAATCTAAATTATAACTCGCAGCCTCAAGAGGCTTTTGCCCAATTCGAAGCCAGCGTGCTTTTCTGCCCCCGTTGTCGGCGAGCCGTTCCGGTTCGGAAACGCCTCTTACTCATCTTACCTGAAGGAGAAAAATACGAATATCTCTGCACCTTCTGTTCTGAGTCTTTGGGCTCCAAAATGGAGTTTGAGGAACGAGACATTAAAATCTTAATTTAGTTCTCTGAAATTTTTCCCCCTTTTTAAAACCTCTGGGGCCATGAGCATTTTTATAAATACTTTGGCCCCAGAAAATTTTTTGAGATCAATATCTATTTTCCCTTTCAAATACGGCGGCCGCACCCATGCCAAAGCCAATGCACATAGAGACCAGACCATAACGCGCTTTTCTTCGTTTCATCTCATGCATTAAAGTAACGGTAAGCCGCGCGCCACTATTACCTAAAGCATGCCCTAAAGCAATTGCTCCCCCATTCACATTAACTTTTTCCATATTTAAACCCAAAGTACGACAAACGTAAAGAGCCTGGGAGGCGAAGGCCTCATTCAATTCGATAAGATCAATGTCCGCTAAGCTCAGCCCCGCCAGCTTTAGGGCTTTGGGAATAGCTTCTACAGGCCCAATACCCATAATCTCTGGAGGTACGCCCGCTACCGCATAGGATCTTAAAGTAGCCATGGGTTCTACGCCCAAGGATTTGGCCTTCTCTTTGGACATAATCACCACGGCGGCCGCTCCATCATTGAGGGGGGAGGAATTGCCCGCCGTGACTGTGCCGTCAACGGCGAAGGCCGGCCTTAACTTAGCTAAAGCTTCCATGCTGGTATCAAAACGAACCCCTTCGTCTGTGTCAAAAATGAATTCGCGGAAAGTCACTTGTCCATCCTCGGAAACTTCTTGCGTTTTTACTTTGATGGGTAAAATTTCGTCTTTGAACTTTCCTGCTTTAATGGCCGCCGCCGCCTTCTGATGACTCTGCAAGGCAAAAGCATCTTGTTCTTCCCGGGAAATGCCAAACCGCCGGGCCACATTCTCGGCCGTAATGCCCATGGCCGTATAACCTTCTGGATATGTTTCTATAAGCTTCAAGTTAGGGACCGTTTTATTTCCCCCCATAGGGACCATAGACATGGACTCTACTCCCCCCGCAATAATAATCTCAGCAAAACCACACATTATATGTTCGGCCCCGGTGGCTATAGCCTGCAGCCCGGAAGCGCAAAAACGATTGACTGTTTGCCCAGGCACAGTATAAGGAAGCCCCGCTAAGTAACAAACTAAACGGGCTACATTCAAACCTTGTTCGGCTTCGGGGAAACTGCAGCCCAGAACTACATCATCCACTTCGGCCGGTTTTAAGCCAGGCACGCGCTGCAGCGCTTCTTTCACTACCCAGCCGGCTAAATCATCCGGACGAGTGTTCCTTAAGCTTCCCCGCGGGGCTCGACCTACGGCCGTACGTACTGCCGAAACAATGACCGCTTCTCTCATATTCTCCTCCTAATTGCGTAAAGGTTTATTAGTCTTGAGCATATGGGATATTCTTTCCTGGGTCTTTTTCTCACCACACAGGCTCAGGAAAACTTCACGTTCGATGTCCAGCATATGCTGTTCGGTAACTAAAGCTCCGCTCAAAACATCTCCTCCAGTTAAGATATAAGCCAGCTTGCCAGCAATATACTCTTCATACTCAGTAATAAAGCCCCCTTGGCGCATGGTATTAGCCATGTATTTGATAGCTGCCCGGCCGCCATCGCCAGCCACCGGAATAAGTCTTGGTCGGGGCGGCTTGAAACCTTCTCGCACCATAGCCAAGACCGTCTGTTTAGCATCAAAAAGGAGATGGTCTACATTGGCCGTGATCTTATCTGTGGAACGGAGGAAACCTAATTTCCTGGCCTCTTCTCCACTCGTGGAAACTTTAGCCATGGCAATGGTTTCAAAAGCCTTGCGCAAGAAAGGAAGCAAATCCGGAGTAACCCCATCAGGAATGCCTTCAAGGCAGCGTAGATATACTTCTTTGTTACCCCCGGCTCCGGGCAGGAGGCCCACCCCAATTTCCACCTGACCCATATAGGTTTCTAAGGCGGCGCGAATGCGGTGGCTGGCCAAACAGATTTCGCAACCTCCCCCTAAGGTCATGCCGTGCGGAGCAGCGACAATAGGTTTTTCAAAATACTTCATGGCCATCGTGGCATCTTGGAGAGCCTTCACCGAAGCTTCAATCCCCGCCCAATTACCTTTCATGATTTCCGCCGCCAATAAAAGTAAGTTTGCTCCCACGGAGAAATTTTGGGCATGGTTGCCAATGACTAAACCCAAAAAATCTTTAGCGACGAGGCGGAGGGACTCGTGGATCATCTCAATTATCTCTGGGCCTATAGCATTCATATAAGTATGAAATTCCAGGCAGGCCACGCCATCTCCCAAGTCAATCAGACTGGCGCCTGGATTTGTTTTCACTACCTTGTTTTGTTCTTTTAGCGCCGGAAGCAGAATTAAACGGGGATTTTCGGGGACTTTTTTATAATCACCCAGCTGCAGATCAAAAAAGAAAATTTGTCCATTCCGCCGGCAATAAAAACTTTCCTTACCTTGGGCTAAAAGTTTCTCTACCAGAGGGGGAATGGTCTTGCCCTCTCTTTTCATTCTGGCTACTGATTCTTTGACCCCTAGGGCATCCCAAGTTTCAAAGGGCCCCAATTCCCAATTGAAACCCCATTTCAAGGCATTGTCTACATTATAAATATCATCAGCAATTTCCGGAATCTTACTGGCGGCATAAAGCAAGGATTCACTAACCACATCCCAGGCGAATTGACCAGCTCGATCTTCGGCGTATATTAATGTTTTGATTTTAGTCGCTGCATCAGAAGCTCCCTTGGCGGCCTCCAAAGAAGGATATTTAACTTTGGCGCTGGGCCGATACTCTAAGGTTTTTAAATCTAAGACCAGAATTTCTTTCCCCTCCCCAGTTTTAACTTGTTTGTAGAACCCTTGGCCAGTTTTATCTCCTAACCATTGGCGCTCGATCATTTTTTGGATGAAATCGGGAATTTTAAATATTTCCCTCTTTTCATCATGGGGTACATTATCATAAAGGTTCTTCGCTACATGAGCAAAAGTATCTAAGCCCACCAAATCCGTTGTGCGAAAAGAAGCACTTTTGGGCCGCCCCATGGCTGGACCGGTAATTGCGTCCACTTCTTCAATGGTATATCCCTTCTCCATCATGGTTTTTATCAAATAAAGCATGCCAAAGATACCAATGCGGTTGGCAATAAAATTAGGTGTATCCTTGGCATAAACAATTCCTTTCCCCAACACTCTTTCGCCAAAATCAGCTATTAGTTTAATAACCTCTGGCCTGGTTTCGGGAAGAGGGATAATTTCCAAGAGTTTCATATAGCGGGGGGGATTGAAAAAATGGGTGCCCAGAAAAAATTGTTTAAACTCCGCATCCATCTCAGCACAAATATCCTTAATGGGAATTCCCGAAGTGTTCGTACTGACGATAGTTCCTGGACGCCGGACCGCCGCTACCCGCCGCAAAAGGTCTTGTTTGATTTTGAGATTCTCGACTACAGCCTCGATAATCCAATCGACTTCGGCCAGGCGCTCTAAATGGTCCGAGAAATTTCCCACCTCAATTAAACTGGCTAATTCAGGAATGGCTAAAGCAGCCGGGCGAGCGCGCAGCAAATTTTGCTTGCCCAAGGTGGCTAAACGGTTACGTACCACCGGGTCATTTAGGGTCAATCCCTTTTTTTCTTCTTCGGGAGTTAGTTTATTGGGCACTATATCCAATAAAATAGAAGGAACGCCTACATTGGCAAAGTGGGCCGCAATAGCTGCTCCCATTACGCCTGCTCCCAGAACGGCCACTTTTTTAATTTTCTTTTCCATATACCCTCCATTCTCTTTGGCCTTAAAATTTGCCTTGGTATTCGCTAATTGCCTTAAATTACTTCCTCCTTCTTCTGTTTATTTAAAATTCTTAGCCACCCCCTCTCTTTCAGCATTTTGGAGGATCTGCCGACAAACACCGATAGATATCTTCAACTCTTTTTCGGTAATTCCCTGGGTTAAGGACTGATAGGCTTGCCTAGCTACCTGATCAATTTTTTCTTGGATATTCTTGCCCCGGAGAGTAAGATAGATTTGGTAAACTCGGCGGTCCGTAGGGTGATCTACCCTTTTGAGCAGGCCAGCTTTTTCCATCCGGTCAATAAGACTGGTCATGGTTGACTTTTCCAGATGCACTCGTTCTCCCAAATCGCTAATATTCAATCCATCTTCCTCCCAAAGGGCCTGCAGAACTGCAAAATACGCCACAGAGATATCATGGAATCCATTTTCTTTAAGCAGACGGTTAACAAAATTATTCATGGCCCAAGTTGTCCGCGAAAGGAGAAAACCAACCTCATATTCTTTTTTCATCAAATTCTTTCCTCGCTAAAAAAGTTCGCTAACATACTATATGATATAAAACTAAGTGTCAAGGAAATTAAACTCGGGCTGGCGATCATTTTTTAAATTCCAGCCTAATTCAGGCGGAAGGGAAAGAAGCTCATTAAAATTGTTGGACAGTAAGAATTTAACTTTTTTAAGTCTTGAACTCCAGTACAAACTTCTTCATAATGTCTTTATAAGGAGGGAAAATGCGCCGAACAAAAATTGTTTGTACTATTGGGCCAGCCAGTGAAAAGGAAGAAATGCTCGCCCGCTTAATCCAAAAAGGAATGGACGTAGCCCGCCTTAATTTTTCCCACGGTGATCCGCAGGACCACTATCGCATATTCCAGCGGCTCAGAAAATTATCCCAGAGGCTGAACAAACCTTTGGCCATTCTTCAAGACCTACAGGGTCCCAAGATGCGCGTGGGGATCATCCATAATGGGCAAGCGCAACTTAAAGAAGGCCAGCCTTTTATTTTAACTACCAGTCCTATGCTTGGTTCAGCCCAAAAAGCTTATACGGATTACCATCATTTGCCCCAAGATGTAAAACCGGGGAGCACTATTCTCATGGGCGACGGCTATTTACGTCTAAAAGTACAAAAGGTAAAGGGGAGGGAGGTAATTACAGAAGTAATTAATGGTGGCCTATTGAAAAGCCATATGGGCATTAATTTACCTGGGGCTAAGCTTTCCGCTCCTCCCCTAACCAATAAAGACAGGCAAGATTTAGCCTTAGGCATTAGCTGGGGAGTGGATTTTGTGGCCATGTCCTTTGTGCGCCGTAGTCAGGATATCCAGGAGATTAAAAAAATCATGGCCCACGCGGGCCGGGACGTGCCCGTGATTGCCAAATTGGAGCGTCCCGAAGCTATCACTAATTTAGAGGAGATAATAGATGTTTCTGCTGGCGTAATGGTGGCCCGCGGGGACTTGGGCGTAGAAATGCCTTTGGCTCAAGTACCTCTTTTGCAAAAACAGATTATTTGCCTGGCTAACCAAAAAAGAAGACTGGTGATTACGGCCACCCAGATGTTGGAATCTATGATCAGTAATCCCCGCCCCACCCGCGCCGAAGTTTCCGATGTGGCCAATGCCATTTTTGATGGTACAGATGCAGTTATGCTCTCCGGGGAGACCGCCGTCGGTAAATATCCAGAAGAAGCGGTAGAGATCATGGCCCAGATAATTACGGCAGCGGAAACCCAACCCCGGTATTCTGCAGAGACCTTTCCCCACCCGAAAGGAGAAGAATCTATTCCTGATGCTATTGCTCAAGCAGCAGTCCAAGCGGCCGAACGTCTGCGGGCGCGAGCCATTGTCGCTTTTACCCAGTCAGGTGCTACCGCCCTCTTAGTCTCTAAATACCGACCCACTATTCCTATAATCGCTTTCACTCCCCACCAAGAGATTTGCCAAATGATGCCGCTTTATTGGGGAGTTTACCCCCAGATCATGAAGCCCATTACCAATACGGATTTGCTCATCGAAAAAGTGGAAAAAAATTTGCTCCAAAAAGGAATCGGGCATAGAGGAGATATTATAGTTCTCCTTATGGGCGCGCCCATCTATAAAAAAGGGACTACTAACTTATTGAAGATTCTGAAGATAAGTTAATCATGGTCCGCCAAATAATTCATATCGATATGGATGCTTTTTACGCCGCGATTGAACAGAAGGACAATCCCGCTCTCCAAGGGCGGCCAGTAATCGTCGGCGGAGATGCTCAAAAGAGAGGGGTAGTCTCGGCAGCTTCCTATGAGGCCCGGGCGTATGGAGTTCATTCTGCCATGCCTATTTCCCAGGCCCAGAAATTGTGTCCCCAAGGCATTTTTCTGCCCGTAAGAATGGCCCGCTACCAGCAAGTTTCCCAACAGATTTTCCAAATCTTAACGGAGTATACCCCCCTCTTAGAACCTTTGTCCTTGGATGAAGCTTTTTTAGATGTTACCGGGTGTGAACGCCTCTTTGGTTCTGCTCTGCGCATCGCCCAGGAAATCAAAAGACGGATTTATGACCGCACCGGGCTTACCGCTTCAGCAGGCCTAGCCCCCAATAAGTTTCTAGCTAAGATTGCCTCGGACCTAAAAAAGCCAGATGGCTTAGTGGAAGTTAAACCAGAAGAGGTGGCTGATTTCCTTCGTCCACTTCCTATATCCAAACTTTGGGGAGTGGGCCAAGTTACCACCGTTGCTCTGCAGAGATTAGGCATCTGTCAGGTAGGCCAGCTGGCCAATTTCCCACCTGAAATTCTGGAAAAAAAGTTTGGAAAATTTGGTCGGCAACTTATCGCCCTGGCGCGTGGCGAAGATGATCGGCCAGTTAGGCCCCATTACCCAGCAAAGTCGATCAGTCAAGAGGAAACTTTTACTCCTGATCTGGCGGACCAATGGGAAATGAAAAAAGTCCTTCTGGCCCAAGCTGAACAAGTAGGTTTTGAGTTGCGTCAGCGGGGCTTAAAAGGCAGTACCGTGCAGCTAAAAGTTCGCTATCCTGATTTTCGCTTGGTTACCAGAAGTTTAACTCTTCCTTCCCCCACTGACCAAGGATGGGAAATATATAAAGTCTCTTGCCAATTATTGGCCAAGACAGATGTCTTCCAAAAGAAAGCCCGACTTTTAGGAGTGGGCATTACCAACCTGCAGCGGGCGGATTACCCGCACCAGCCTTCGCTCTTTGCCCAGGAAGAAAAGAAAACTCGGGTGGCGTTAGTCATTGACCGCATCTGGAAAAAATTTGGCCCGCAAGCTATTCAAAGAGCAACTCTTTTGGAAAAATAATTTACTCTACGCTATCGTCTTCGCCAAAGCGTTCTTTAAGATAGATATAAATCTTTTCCCCTATTTGTAAGCCTAAATCAATAAACTCTGGCCCATATATTTTACCTGTAGGGGAGCGGAATGTATCTTTGATCCGCGCAATTCCTTTCATCCCCTTGGGGAACCGCTGAATTAATCTGCCTATGGAGGCCTTAGAAAAACGGAGCATTTCCCATAAAGTTAAAGTAAAGTTATCAGGCCCCCAGCGAAATTTGTCAGCATCATAAAGGGCGTCGCTCACTATCTGTCCCAAGGGTGTATCAATCTCCTGAGGTTCCATAAAAGCTTCATGATTGCTAATGGCTTGCGCCACATAACCCTCTTTTTCGGCCGAGAGAAAGTTTATATCTTTCAAGATCAACTTGGCCGCCGCAGCACCGGCTTGGGCATGATTTTCTGCGCCTCTCCGCAAATCATGAAGGAGCCCGGCTATTTGGGCTAAAAGGCCAGCTTCATAGCAATACTGCGGTTCAGCCAAATAAATTTTTTGTGTTTCTAAATAAGCCAGAGCGCCCGCCTCCAAGGCTACTTTTTCCGCATGATTCAGGCCATGGCCAAAATCTTCACTCAATTCTTTATGGGCCAGTTCCCGACACTTTCTAACCCGCCAATCGTTCTCATATATGTTTCGAGAGATGCTCAGCCATTCTTGACAACAAGCATAAAAACGAGGGGGAGGAAAAGAGGCCGCAATTTCTTGGGAGGCTTTTATCATTTCCTGGTAAATATCGCCCATCCCCTCTCCCATTAAACTAAATTGCTTTTTCTACTTTTATCTCCACTCTAACTTGGGCTGGCTGATTAGCTGCTAAGCGGATTTGCGGAAAATTAACATCTATGGTCACCGGGATTTTCGTATCTCGATCAATGTAACTAAGGTCCACTGGCTCAGTAAATACTTCCTTTACTTTTTTTAACAGACTTTCCGGACCTTGGAGAGTTACAAAAGGTGGTTCTACCCAAACAGATTTTAAACGTAGCGGCTTGGGAAGTTTGCCCACCAGTTGAGCTTTAACTTGGATAGAGCGAGTCTTCACCTCTTCTAAGCGCAGGCGAATGGTCTCGGGATTAATTTTAGTAACTTCCGTGCCCAAGGGAATGGTTATGTTCTCGGTGCTCAGGCGAATATAATTTAGACCCCGGCTTGCTTGGGAAAGATCAACATGGGCGCGAATTTTATCAGCAGAAACATGCGTAATCACCCCCCGGGGACCGCGCAAGCCAACTTCTATTCTATTTACTAATTCTCCCGAAATCTCTACATTCGGCGGCAAATTACGATACTCTAAGGGAATAGTGAATAACATCTCCGTCCTTTGTTGCCCGGCAATAAATCCCCAAAGTCCTAAAGACAAGATCACCGCCCCTATCTTGGGCGCAAGATTAGTAGTAACCATAGAGGACCAAAGCTTCTTCCTCTTTTCTCGCAACAGATAGGACATTAATTTTTGGCGCAAATCATCGGGATTATTGATGAGACTAATTTTGCCATCTACGGCTAAGGAAATTTCTCCCCGCTCTTCAGAAACAATTAGGGCTAGGGCATCACTTTTTTCCGTAATGCCAATGCCGGCGCGATGGCGGCTGCCATAAAAGCGAGGTAGATTAGGATTATCCGAGAGAGGCAGATAACAACCTACGGATACTATCCTTCCTCCTTTGATAACCACTGCCCCATCATGAGCGGGAGATTTATGTTGAAAAATACTGGAAAGAACTTCATAACTTATCCGTCCATCGAGGGATATGCCGCCCTTTAGGTAGTCGTCCAATATATCATTTCTTTGAAAAACTAAGAGAGCTCCCACGCGGTTTTGGGCCAAGTCAAACCCGGCTCTTATAACTTCTTCCAATACCAATTTATCCAAAGGCTCTGGTCGTCCCAAAAAGAAACGAAGCGGGCTAATCCTTTCTAAAACTTGCCGGATTTCTGCTTGAAAGACCACGACCATGATCACCAAAATTACCGCCCAAAGGTACTGCAAGATCCAGGTGGTCATGAAAAATCCAAACCAAAGTGCTAAGAAATAAAAAATGGCCAAGGCCGCAAAAGCAAGCAAAATGCGCAAAGCCCTTGTCCCTTGCAGCCAGATATACAACCAATAAATAATGGCGGCTATAATGAGGATGTCCACAGCATCCTGCCACCGCATGAGGGAAAAAATTTCTTTGAAAAAGCGAACCATTTTTCTTATTTTTTCTTGCGCTGCCCCTTTTTTATTATCATATTACAAGTCTTCTAAAGAATCTACTTTATCTGCTCTCCACCTGCCTAAAAAGATTTTGCCTAAAACCCGAAATCATTACTCGGCGCAATAAAATACTTACAAATACCCCTCTCTTCAACCTTCCTCCGTGGTCGGGTGTTATCGATTCTCCACATGCGAGGCTTTGTCGCCATAATGAGAGAAGGCCGGAGGCAGGCCCGTTCTCCCTTCACCAAAGTTAGCTACTCAGCCGCAGAACCTTGCCTACTACTTCTTCAGGATCATGTCCCAAGATTCTGATCATCGGTTCTTTACCCCAACCCCCCCGGTCATAAATTAAATCCGGAATTTTTTTGGCCTTCTCCAAAACTTGTTTGACCCCCCAAGAAAGAGAAGAACCTTCTAACCGGCTTATTTGCGCCGGCTCCTGGCGGCGATCAAAATGACCAATAGTAAAACCGATTTGGCGCGCCTTCTGCAAAATGTCCTCGGCAAACTTTAAATTCATGGCCGAGCGCATATCTTGATCAAAGTTTACGGCCGTAAGAATTATACGCGCTATATGCTGGGAAGCACCAAACTCCGGATCGGAAATTTTAAAGACCTCCTTTCCCCACTTTATTAAGCGCCCGGGAAAAGCAGCCACATCTTCAATCTTAGTAGCATAAGGTAAGGCATAACCGATATTGGATTGGACTTCTGGAAAAAGGTGTCCTACTTTTTTCTCTTGCAATAAGTAGAAAGCTTTCTTTAGTTTTTGAATTACTTGGTATTTCTCCATTTCCTGGGCCACAAAAGCATATGGATTAACGGGGCCTTGACCTTTGCCCAAAGGTAAAGAAAATTTTATGGCGGCACTGATGAAAGCTTTTGCTTTAGTGATAGCTTCCCGAGCACTTGCTCCCTTAGCCAACTCTACCGTGATAGCCGCCGCGAACGTACAACCTGTACCATGAGTATGAGGTGTGGAAAATCTTGCGCCAGAAAATTCATAAAATTTTTGGCCATCGAAAAAAATATCTACCGGAAGACCAATTAAATGCCCCCCTTTAATCAACACACTTTTAGCCCCCATTTGCTGTATTAAACGGGCCGCTTCTTTCATGCCCGATTGATTTCTAATTTTTTTGCCCACAATGATTTCCGTCTCCGGAATATTAGGAACAAAAACCTGGGTTAAAGGGAGAAGTTCCTTTTTTAAAGTTTCTATGGCTTCCAGCTTCAGAAGTTTAGTTCCGCTCTTAGCTACCATAACTGGGTCGACGACCACCCGCCGGATCCGGTACTTCCTAATTTTTTGGCAGACAACTTTGATGATTTCGGAATTTACCAACATGCCGGTCTTCAAAGCATCCGCCCCGATATCAGACAAAATAGCTTCCATTTGCTGCTCCACAAATTCTGGTGGTACTTCCCATACCGAAAAAATTTTTTGGGTATTTTGAGCTGTCAGAGCCGTGACCACACTCATACCGTAGCCGCCCAGAAGGGCTATTGTTTTTAAATCTGCTTGTATTCCCGCTCCTCCCCCAGAATCAGATCCGGCCACAGTAATAATTCTTGGAACCATTGCCAACTCCTTTCCATCTTTTAGGCTGCAGGCCAATGTTTTTTAAGTTATTTTAGCCTAAAGCCTCATCTTGTCAACTAAACATTAAACTGACCGGCGATCACTTTATTAAATTATATGCCCCAAAGCAGGATAAGAAATTTACTCGCGGAAAAAAGGATCAAAACTTTTAGAAGTTCCCATAGCCAAAAATTGACTTTCTTCCCAATAGATAATAGAATTAATCATGAATTACCCAACAGAGGGGAGAAGGACATGGCCTTAGGAAAAAGGCGGTTTTTTTATCTTCTTTTTTTTATGCTCATCAGCGGCTGTGCGACCATAAAACCTACCCTTCCTCCTCTGGCTAAGGATTTTCATCCCCCTGGCGCGTTAGCCGAATCCTATTACCATTTCCTCCTTGGCCAAATTTATCTAAAAAATGGTGATTTGGACGGAGCAATTAAGCAATATCAACAAGCCTTAGAAAAAGAAAAGAATTCGGCTTATCTCCATATCCACTTGGCCACTTTATACCTCAAAAAAGGCCTGCCGGAAAAAGCTTTAAAAGAGGCGGAAGAGGCTATACGCATTAATCCGCAAAGTATCCCCGCCCATCTACTTCTCGGTGGCCTCTATCTTACGGGAAACCAAAAGGCCAAAGCCAGGCAAGCTTACGAAAAAGTAATCCAACTTGATCCGCAAAATCAAGAAGCCCTTCTCTTCTTAGGAACTTTGTCCGCGGAAGAGAAAGATTTTGGCCAAGCTGAAAATTACCTGCAAGCGCTTTTAAAAATAGACGCTTATTCTTTAATGGGCCATTATTATTTAGCCCGCATTTATGCCGAAACCAGAAGGTTCGCCGAAGCTCGTCGCCATTACCAAACTGTTTTAGAAGTTAAACCCCAGTTTGAACCGGCTTTAATGGACTTGGCTTTAATAAATGAAATCCAAGGAGAATATGATAAAGCCGTGGAGCTCTATAAAAGAGTTCTGGCCTTTAATCCGGCTAATTCCGAAGCTCATGAACGCTTAGCCCAAGTTTATATCCGGCAAAATAAACTCCAAGAAGCCCTGGATGAGTTTTATGCTGTAGAGAAATTGACCGTCAACAATTGGGAAGTACGCACCAAAATTGGCCTCATATATTTTGAGCAAGGGCGGCTGGATGAAGCTGCCGAACAATTTATTTTCGTCCTCTCCGCCCAACCAGAAAATGATCGGGTACGTTACTATTTAGGCTCAGTATATCAAGAGAAAAAAGAATACGACTTAGCCGCAAAAGAATTTCAGAAAATTTCTTCATCTTCCCATTTATTTGTTGATGCTCAGATTCACTTGGCCTTCATCTATGATAAACAAAATAAAATAAAGGAAGCTATTTCTGCTTTGCAAACCGCTATTAAAGCTAAACCTGACCATGCTGACCTTTACCGCTTTTTAGCTTCCTTTTATGAAAAAGAAAATCAATTCGCCGAGGGTATTAAAGTTTTGCAAGAGGCCTTAAAGATTGCTCCCCGGGATGAGAAAATAATTTTTAACTTGGGTGTCCTCTATGACAAATCTGGGAACTGGCAGGAATGCATCAGGCAGATGCGGCAGGTCTTAGAAATAAACGCCGACCATGCCCAAGCTCTAAATTACATAGGTTACACGTATGCGGAAAAAGGGATTAATCTGGAAGAAGCCGAAGCTTTGATCAAGCGAGCTTTAGAACTAAAACCTGATGATGGGTATATCACTGATAGTTTGGGTTGGGTATATTTTAAAAAAGGAGAAATCGACAAAGCTGTTAAGGAATTGGAAAAAGCCCACCGTTTAGCCCCAGATGATCCAGTTATCGCTGACCATCTTGGAGATGCTTATGCCGCCCAAAATTTAATTGAGAAAGCTATATTAATGTATGAACGGGCCCTCAAATTAGACCCTAAAAAAGAGGAAATCCGAGAAAAGATTAAAAAACTCCAAAAAGACAAGAAAAATAAATGACCAAAATTTTTTTCTTCTTCCTGGCGTTATTTTTTTTCTTAGCCAGTTGCGTTCCTCCTCGTCTCCTACCTCCGGAAAAACCGGAACCTAAATTTCTTCTTGATCAACTTAGAATTCGCGCCCAAAAAATTAGCGGATTAAAGGGATTAGCCCGAGTGCGTATTATTAAGCAAGATAAATCTTTAACCAGCGACCACGTTCTCTTCTTCCGCCAGCCAGCATGGTTGCGAGTGGAAAGTTTAAGTCCTTTAGGTACGCCTCAACTTTATTTAGTGAGCGACGGAGCAGAAATAAAAATATACCACCCCGGGGAAAACAAATATTATTGGGGACCAGCAAATTCTCAGTCTATTTCAAATTTGCTGCCCTTCTCGCTGAGTCTGGACGAAATAGTTTCTTTATTCTTAGGAAGCCCTCCGCTTATTATTCATGACACAGCTACAGTTTATAAATCTAAATCGGCCTACCTATGGATTTTAGAGCTTCAGCAAAGCTCCCCGAACAGGCGCCAACTGCTGTGGATCGATCCCGAAGATCTCCTTATTCATCGGGTAGAATTATACGCTGAGGAATTAATTTACCAAATGACCTTTGCCGAATTTCAACAGATCCACAAAGAAATCTTTCCCCACAAAATTCAGTATATTTCCTTAAACAACCGCGTCCAAGTTGAATACAAAGAGATTTTCCTTAATCCCTCTTGGGAAAAAGATGATTTTCATTTGCCTATTCCTCGCGGAGCTAAAATTATCTATTTAGAATGAATTGCGGAAAGATAAAATTGAGACTAACCAATTTCCTGCAGTTTTTTGCGGGCGCGATTGGCTTGGTCGGATTTAGGAAATCGCTTGATAACTTCACGCAAGATTAGCTTGGCATTAATAGTGTCCTTCATCTCTAAAAAAGCCAGTCCTTGCCGATACAAGGCATCGGGAACTTTGTTCCCTTTGGGGTATTTTTTGATAACTTCGTCGAACTCTAAAATAGCTTCCTCATACTTCTTTTCGGCAAAATAGCATTCTCCTAACCAATAATGGGCATTTTCCGCTAATTTAGATTTGGGGTAGGCTTCCAAAAATTTTTTGAAACCTTCTTTGGCGCTTCCTATGTCGCCTTTAGTAAACTGATCATAGGCTCTTTTATAAGCCTCTTCGGGAGTGGCCGGAGGCTTTTCGGGAGTGGCTTCTACTTTTGCTTCTTTAGCAGGTGGCACTTTTTCCTCTACTTTAGGCTGTTCGCTAAGCGGTTTTTCTTCCTTCTTTACTTCTTTATTCTCCTTTTCTGGTGCCCCTGCTTTCTTTTCCCAATTTTCTAAACTTTTATTTAAGGCCTCGACCCGCTTTTCTAATTCTTCTAATCGCCGTTGGTAGGTGTCGCGAATTTCTTTAGTCTCGCCAAATGATTTTTGGGCAAAATATTTAGTCTCCTCAAATCGTCCCGTTAAATTCTGCAAATCCATCTGCAATTTATCTATCCGCGCCCCCAGATCTGCTTGATAGCGGCGCATCGGCTGACTGGCCACTTCTACCTCTTTTTCCATAGAGGCAAACTTTGCTTTGGTTTCGGTAGAAAGAGCGGTGACTTCTCGGCGTAATTCTTCAGTTCTTCTACTCAAGGAATCCAGTCTGTTAGAAATATTTTTTAATTCTGTGTTGAAGTCATAGAGATTGCGCTGCAGGGCCAGAATTTCCTTGGTATTATTGTTAGTGTCCCGCTGCAGATTCTCTAAGTCACTCTGGGAGGCACACCCTTGAAAAACGAAGCATAAGGAAACTATCAATAAAATAATTTTTGCTGTTTTGGGCATAATTAATTTTAAATTTGCCCTCTCCGGTAAAAGAGAGGGCCACAAATTTCTGATCACTTATTTTATTTTCACAAATTCATCACGACGGTTTTTAGAGCGATTATTCTCGTCGGTGTTGGGTACGGCCGGTCTTTCCTCTCCATAACTTATAGTCGAAATGCGCGCTGGAGAAATTCCCAGTCCTTCTAAATATTTTTTGGCACTATTTGCTCGCCGCTCGCCCAAGGCCAAGTTATATTCTGAAGTACCGATATCACAAGTGTGGCCTTCAATCTGAATTTTTTCATTGGGATTTTTGGACATCCAAGTAGCCAATTTTTCTAAGTTCTCTTTGGCTTTGGTAGATAGGGTATAATCATCAAAAGCAAATTGAATGCGTAAACTGGCCAAATCTATTGGTTCTGCAGCAGGCTTGGGCGGCGCAGCTTCTACTTTAGGAGCTGGGGCAGGGGTAGGTGCAGGAGTTGGGGCAGCCGGAGCCGGAGTCGGAGCGGGGGTTGGAACTGGGGCAGCCGGAGCCGGCGCTGGGGCCGGAGCAGGTGCGGGGGCTGGAGCTGGTGCTTCTTTCTTAGCTTCGGCCTTCGGTAAGCCAGCCGCATCTTCTTTAACTACTTGCTTCTTAGCACATCCCGTGGCGACAAACGCCAGGGCCACAAAAGAAACCAAGATAACTAACCATATTTTCGAACTCTTCATCTCTTCCTCCTTATTTTAAGAATTTTGAATAAAAAAGGCCTTTTTCTATCTAACTAATCTTTGAAACGTGGCGACCAATTAGGATATGTATCACTTCCCGGGGAAAATGTCAACCTTTTTATTTGAGTTCCTTCTAAATTTATTATATATAAATGAGGTCCCCCCTCCCGGTTGGAACTAAAGACTAAGTGCCGTCCATCAGGAGACCAAGATGGCGTTTCGCATCTACCCATGTTGGCAGTTAAAATGCGGAAGCCCGTCCCGTCAGGACGAATGAGACATATATTATGGTTGCCATCGATCAGAGAATCAAAGGCTATTAAATCACCCCGGGGTGACCAAGCAGGATGAGTATTATATTTGCCTTCAAAGGTGAGTCTTTGTACTTCTCTGCTAGCCAGGTCCAGGAGGTAAATCTGTGGGGTGCCTCCCCGATTAGAAACAAAAGCTAATCTCTTCCCATCAGGGGACCACGAAGGTGAAACATCAATGGCCGGGTGGTCGGTTAACCTGGTTAAACCCGAGCCGTCAATATTCATCGAATAAATTTCTGGATTACCATCTTTGCTCAAAGTCAGGGCTAAACGTTTTCCATCTGGAGACCAAGAAGGAGAGATGTTCAATCCCGGAAAAGAGGAGATGCGTTTTTCTTCCCCATTCCGTAAATCTTTTAAATAAAGATCTGGATTACCCATTTTATAAGACGTGAAAACAATATGTTCTCCTTCTGGAGAAAAACGGGGAGACAAACAGATGGATTGATGTTTAGTTAACTGTCGTTGGTTGCGACCATCAAAATCCATGAGGTATATTTCTTTGTGTCCCTTTAAGGCGGAAACAAAAACAATTTTCGTCTGAAAAAAACTTGGCTCCCCCGTGAGAGCTAAAACAACTTCATTGGCAAAACGATGCACCATGCGGGAGAGGTCAGAAATTTCTCCGATGTATCTTTTGCCCACAATCAGTTCTTTTTTAATTACGTCGTAAAGGCGGGCTTCTAAGGTTAAAGTATTATTTTGGTAAGTAATCTCCCCTTGAATCAAAGCCTCGGCACCTATCTGGGCCACTTTTTGGAAGTATGCTTCTTCCAAATTTTTGCCTGGAAAACCAGATTTTGGAGAAGAAAAGGGCGTTATCCTTTGGGGGTCCAAATCTTTGAGGTCTAAAAGGGAAAAAAAGCCGCAAAGATTTAAATCGCTATTTAAAATCTCCGTAGCCCGTTCCCCTAACTTCATCTCTGCCTGCGGCAGGTAGGGAGTTGAAAAAGGTTCAATAGCAATGGGAAATTTGCGGAAAGAAGGCGAGCGAATGTCAATATAAATCTTGGCGGCCAATCTTTCCATTCCCCAGGTTAAGAAAATAAAAAAGCCCACAGCGAAAATAAATAATTTTTTCATTAGTTATCCCTAAAGTTCTGCCGGCGTGAAGCGCACACCTAAATCTAATTTATCCCCTTCCAGGCCTGGCGGTAAAGGCGGCAAAGGATTTGCTTTTTTGATCGCGCGTAAACAAGATTCATCCAAATGCGGATTCCCCGACTTTTTTTCAAAATAAATCTCCTCAATCTGGCCATCTTTGGCGATGCGGATAGCGATGATTGTTTCTAAATTCTTTTTTCCCCGTAAAGCTTCTTCCGGAAGTACCCAAACACTGCGAATCCGCTGCCATATTAAATTATAATAAAGCTTATGCTTAATAGACATAACTCCCGCCGAAGCCGCACTTGCTCCTACATTTGATTCCGTGGCCCCACTGCTCCCAATAGTTACCCGATGACGAATTCCTTCGATTGCTGAATTTATCTGTTCTGCTTCTTTAGAGCTGCGGATCCGCTCGATGGCCTCTTCTACATTCTTTTCTTCCTTTTGCCTGCGCAAGCGTTCAATGGCTGTCTCTAAGCTCTTTTCTTCCTGGCGCTGGCGAATCTTGGCAATAGCTTCTTCTATTTTCTTTTGAGTTTCTTCTTCTTTCTTTGGGGGAGCTAAAGAAATAGGTTTTTCTTTTTCTTTAGTTTTTATCTCCTCCCGGGCCTTAGCGGGAGCAGAAGGCAGCACACTCTTCGCCCCTGCCGGTTCTTTAATGGCCGGTAGACTGGGCGGCAGGCTTACCAGACGGACAGAATACACGGGAGAGTAAAAGGTTCTTTGCGAAGCCAAGTTGGGGAGGAACAGCATAGCGGCTACAGCTAAAACATGCAGGCATAAGGACACCACCAACATCTTCCCCATTGCCGGGGAATAGCTGAGCTGTTGTTGGATATACAAATTGGGAGAGGTCTTCATTTCTTTTCCACTAAAGGTTCAGTGACCATGCCCAATTTCTCAATCCCCGCATTTTTAATTTCCGCCATAGTCTGCACTACAAACCCATATGGTACGCGGCGGTCAGCCCGTAACAATACCTCCCGATTTAATTTAGCGGCTCCTGATTGTTGGAGTTTGCGCCGTAATAATAAAGGATCAACCTTTTCTTGGTTAATGAAAACCTCTTGCTTGGCATTTATAGTAATTACGATTCGTTCCTCTTGTCCTTCAATTGGTTTGGAAGTAGTCTGCGGCAGGTCAACATCAATTCCTTGTTGCATCATCGGCGCCGTGACCATAAAAATTATTAACAAGACCAAGATTACATCCACTAAGGGAGTAACATTGATCTCGCTCATTACCCTATTTTCACCTTGGGAAGCTGGCATAATTAATTTCGGCCTTAAATTTTAAAAAATTTAATCCCGAGCCATGGGGAGTCGTTGTTTAAGCTTTCAAAAAGTGCCTCTTGACAATATTAAGAAATTCCGCCGAAAAATTTTCCATTTCGGCACTCAATACTTTGATCCTATTTATATAATAATTATAAGCCACCACCGCTGGGATGGCCGCGGCTAAGCCCGCGGCTGTAGCGATTAGAGCCTCCGAAATACCTGGGGCGACTACCGCTAAAGTAGCCGACCCGCGCAAACCGATCCCCCGAAAGGCGTCCATGATTCCCCACACTGTGCCGAAAAGACCTATAAAAGGGGTGGTCGAACCCGTCGTTGCTAAAAACCCTAAGGCTCTTTCCAGTTTAGTCATTTCTGAAGTGGCTGCTTGGCGCATAGCCCGGCTAATATTATCAATGCCGCTCAACTCAATTCCCAAAGCAGTCAGATCAGCCTCTTTCCGCGGGTTCTCTGGATTGTGGGTGGCTTGGCTAAGCTTAGTCAGTTCTACATAGCCAGCCCGAAAAATTTCGGCAGTGGGACTAAATCGCAACTTTTTGGAATCGGCAAAAATAGAAGAGAGTTGCTTCCCTTCCCAAAAGAGGCGCAGAAAAGCCCGCGACTCCTTTTCGGCTCGTTTAATCAAACGCATTTTTGAAAAGATAATTGCCCAAGAAAAGACCGAAAAAAAGAGGAGGATTACCAGAACTCCTTTTACCACTGGCCCGGAATAAAGAACCAGGTCTATAACACTGCCCCGAAAACCACTACCCAATTCGCCCGCAAAGAACTGCCCCATAACTTGAAAAAATATATAATTCAATCTTGCCCCCTTTTCTAACCTATTTTTAAATATATATAATTCAATGGTTTCCGTCAACTACACTTTTTCATGACCGTCAATCATTTTTAAATTTGAATCTAAACCTGAACTGATAAATCTATGTCGGGCCAAGGCTTGCCTCTGGCCTGCCTCTGGTTCATTCTCACCATGGCGAGACCCAGTATTAGGCGTGTGAGATGGTTATAGGGAGGGGTTAAAAACGGCCGATTTCATTTATTTAACGCTCTCATTAATATTTTTAAGCTTTTTAAACAGAGCCAACCTTGTCCCGGCGATTATTTGAGGATAAAAAGTTTGTCTTAGTTGGAAAAGATGAGATATGGCCAATAGGTTCCCTATATAATATGCTGAAAAGGTTATCCACCTGCTACTGGCGGGAATATACTAAGGACATCCCCAGGGCTTAAAGGATCAGTGAGTTGTCGATGAACTCCGTTAACTAAAGTGATCATGGGTAGAGAAGGAGATATTTTTAATTTTTCTAATACGTGACCTATTGTTGTTCCTTCTTCTACTTCTAAGAAGCAAGAATATTTATCGCTTCCTGGTGGCAGAAACTCCCGAAAATTAGCGAAGAGCTTAACCTCGATCTTCATCGCCTTATATTTTTCCTTTTTTATTTTAAAATTAGCAACCACCCATTAAAAAATCAATTCAATTTTATTTTGACCGTTGATCACTTGGAAAGTTCTTAAGTAATTCAGGCGCGATAGAAAGGCTCTTTAAAAATAGGACAGCGTTGAAATAGGAATAATTGGCCAGAGGCAGGCCAAAGGCAAGCATTCATTCAGAATCATGAGGCAGTGGCTCTTCCATCGGTGCGGGCGGATTTAGAGGCTTAATAATTTTACGAAATGGAGTGGGGCAAGGGCTTACCTACCTTACCAAAATATCTTCTAAGGTCATTTGTAGGGTAAGGGCTTGTCCCTTACCGCAATTATTACTCGGAGCAATTAAATATTTATACTTATCCTCCACTCTCCCCCTCGTAGTCAGATCTTATCGACTCTCCCCATGCGTGGGAAGAGGGTTAAGGTGTTGGGTTAAGAACGGCAGAGGTCATTTATTTAATGCTGCCATTAATAATTCTACCCATAAAGCGATAACCTACAAATTTTTTAAGAAGATTTATTCAGAGATTGCGTAAAAATTACTTGACAAAAATTTTTGTATAATGTATACATTATACAAAATTGAAATTTACGCCCCAAATTATGATGAAAGTGGTCACGTTAAATTTTTCTCTGGGAACTCAAGCCTATCAAGAGTTGAAGAGACTTATCTTAGAAAGGCGTCTTTCACCTG